>DATFAJ010000302.1:0-17443 GCA_035254745.1 Candidatus Methylomirabilota bacterium
CCGCGCGCCAGGTGCCGGAGGCGCGCGTCGGCGTGGTCAGCGGCAACGGCGGGGTCTTCTCCCTGTGCGGGGTGATGGTGCTGGGGCGGGGGCTTTGATGCCCGACTACGCCCGGCCCCTGCCGCGTCCCTCTGCCGCGACGCGCCCGTTCTGGGACGGCTGCCGCGAGGGTGTCCTGCGCCTGCCGTGGTGCCGCGCCTGCGGGCGGCCCCACTTCTTCCCGCGCGCGCTCTGCCCGCACTGCCTGGGCCCGGATCTCGAGTGGCGGGCCGCCTCCGGGCACGGGCGAGTGTGGAGCCATTCGACCGTGCGCCTGTCGTTCTGGGGGAAGGCCTTCGACGACGGCCTGCCCTACGTGGTGGCCATCGTGGAGCTCGAGGAGGGGGTCCGCATGCTGAGCAACGTCGTGGGCTGTCCGCCCGAGCGGGTCACCATCGGCATGCCGGTGTCCGTGACCTTCGACGCGGTGACGCCCGAGACCACCCTGCCGCGATTCGTTCCCCGCGCGGCGATCGCATGAGCCCGACGGTTCCGCGCGCCGCCGACATCGTCGTGATCGGAGCCGGCGCCATCGGCGCGAGCATCGCGTACCACCTGGCCCGGCGCGGGGCCCGCGACGTGGTGGTGCTCGAGCGCGACCTGGTGGGCGCGGGCTCCACCAGCAAGGCGGCGGGAGGCATCCGTGTGCAGTTCGCGACCAGGGTGGAGATCGAGTTCTCGCAGCGGGGCATCGCGTTCTTCGAGCGCTTCGAGGACGAGATGGGGGTGCCGTGCGATTTCCACCAGGAGGGCTACCTCTTCGTGGTCACCGACGAGCCCACGCTGGCCCGCTTCCGGACCAACGTGGCGCTCCAGCGGAGCCTCGGAGCGGACGTGCGCATCATCGACCCCGACGACGCCCGCGCGCTCGTGCCCTCGCTCGTGGTGGACGACGCGCTCGCCGCGGTGTGGGGCCCGGCCGACGGCCACGCGTCGCCGAACGACGTGGTCCAGGCCTACGCCGCGCAGGCCCGCGCGCGCGGTGTGCGCATCCTCGAGGGCACGCCGGTGACCGGCATCCGGCTGGAGCGCGGCCGCGTGGCCGCCGTCGACACGCCCGCGGGCCCCATCGCCACACGCCTGGTCGTCAACGCGGCCGGGCCCTGGGCCCCGCTGGTGGGCCGCATGGCCGGTCTCGACCTGCCGGTGGATCCCCGGCGCCGCCACATCTTCGTGACCGACGCCTTCGACGGCATCCGCCATCCGCTGCCGCTCGTCACCGATTGCGGCAGCGGCTTCTACTGCCGAAGCGAGCAGGGCGCGGTGCTGATGAGCCCGGGCGACATCGGGGAGTCCACCTCCTACGACCCGCAGGTGGACTGGAGCGTGCTCGAGGCCGCGGTCGAGAAGGCGGTACGGCGCATCCCGGCGCTCGAGCGGGCGCAGGTGCGCCACGCGTGGGCCGGCCTCCGGCCGCTCACCCCGGACGGCCGGGCCATCCTCGACTGGGCCCCCGGCGTGGACGGGCTCTACCTCGCGGTGGGCTTCTGCGGCCACGGGTTCCAGCACTCGCCCGCGGTGGGGGAGACGGTGGCGGAGCTGCTGCTGGAGGGGCGGACCGCGGTCGACCTGTCGGACCTCCGGCTCGATCGGTTCCCACGGCTTGCTTGACACCGCGCGACCTGACCGCTAACGTCACGGTTCCGGCGTTCCCCGTCGCGCCCCGACGGAGCGGAGCGTCATTCTCGATCCCGAAGGAGGTGCCGGCCTTGCCGGACGTCTCGCTCGCCCGGCTGCGCCAGGTCGCGAGCCTCGCGCGCTCGGTTGCGGGCACCCTCGACACGGACGCGGTCCTCCGCCAGGTCGTCGAGGCGGTGCGCGCCCTGCGCCCGGGCGCGTCCTGCGTGGTCCGGCTGGTGGACCTCGAGCGGGGCGGCTACCGGCTCGCCGCGATGAGCGGGCCCGAGGGTCAGCGGGTGGCGTCGGTCATCCCGTTCGGCCACGGGATCACCCACGCGGTGGCCCAGAGCGGGCGCCCGATGCTCCTGCCCGACGCGGTGGGCGACCCGCGGCTCGTGTCGCCGATGTGGCGGGAGGACTCAGCGCTCAAGGTCTACTACGGGGTCCCGATCAGTGCGGGTGGCGAGCTGATGGGCGTGCTGAGCGTGGCGCTCACCGATCGAGAGCAGCCGACCGCGGAGGAGCGCGAGATCGTCGACATGCTCGCGAGCCACGCCGCGGTCGCGATCGGCAACGCGCGGCTCTTCGCGGAGAGCGAGACGCGGCGCCGGGCCGCCGAGGCCCTGTCCGAGGTCTGGCGCTTCCTGTCCGAGACCTTCGACGTGGGCGCGCTCGGGCAGCGCATCGCGGACGTGGTGCTGCGCGCGCTCCAGGTCCGCGCCGCCGCCCTCTACCGGCTGATCCCCGCCTCGGGCGACCTCGAAGTGATCGGGCGCTCCGGCGAGGCGGAGCGCTTCCTCGACCCGGGCTTCGTCATCCCGGCCGGCCACGGCATGGTCGGCCTCGCGGTCAGCCGCCGTCAGCCGGTGACCACGCCCGACATCCGCGTGGACATCCGGGTGAAGTGCACGCCCGACATGCGGCCGGGGCACGCGGTCTGCCCGTCGGTGCTGTCGCTGCCACTGGTGGTGAAGGGACAGGTGGTCGGCGGCTTCACGGTGGGGGACACGCTCGGTCGCGCCTACTCGGACGACGACCTGCGCCTGGCCCAGACCTTCGCGGACCAGGCGGCGGTGGCCCTCGAGAACGCGCGCCTCTTCGAGGAGGCGGAGCGGAGGCGGTGGCAGAGCCTCGCCCTCGGCGCGGTGAGCCAGACCCTCGCCGAGTCCCTGCACCCGGTCGGGGTGGCCCAGCGGGTGGTGGACTCCGCGCGCGAGCTCCTCGGCGTGGTCTCCGCGTCCCTCTATCACCTCGATCCGGCCAGCGGGGCGCTCGAGGAGACCGCGCGCGCGGGCGGCTCGACCGGGCGGCCCCTGCGCCACCCGCGCGGCACCGGCGCGGTCGGGCTCGCGGCGATGGAGCGGCGCGCCGTGGTGTCCAACGACGTGCTGCTGGACCCGCGGCTCCACCTGGCCCCGGAGGTGCGCGCCCACGTCGAGGAGACGACGCTGCACGCGGTGATGGCGGTGCCCCTGACCGTCAAGGAGCAGGTCGTCGGCGCGCTCGGCCTCGTGGACGTGACGGGCCGCATCTTCAGCGTGGAGGACGTGCAGCTCGCCCGGGCCCTGGCCGACCAGGCGTCGGTCGCGCTCGAGAACGCGCGCCTCTACGCCGACGCCGAGCAGCGTCGCGTGGAAGGCGAGACCCTCTCCGGCCTCGTGCGCACGATCAGCGCCACCCTCGATCTCGCCGCGGTGATGCGCCACGTGGCCGCGGCGGCCCGCGAGCTCTGCGGCAGCGACATGGCCCACATCCTGCTCCGCGACGCGGAGACCGACACGATGTCGGCGCAGTACGGCGTGGGTCACAAGGTCGCCTACACGACGCACATCGAGCGCGGCAAGGGGGCGGGCGGCACCGCGTGGAGCACCGGGCGGCCGTTCCGGACCGCGAACCGCCGGACCGATCCGCGGGTGAGCGCCGACTACGCGGAGACGGTGGAGCGGGAGGGCGTCGTCACCACGCTGGTGGTGCCGATCTGGATCAGCGGCCAGGTCGAGGGGCTGCTCTACGTGGAGAACCGGAGCGCGCGTGCCTTCACCGACCGCGACGAGGCGATCCTGATACGCCTGGCCGATCACGCCGCGGTGGCGATCCAGAACGCCACCCTCTACCAGCGGCTCCAGGGCCTCTCCGGGCGCCTGATGGAGGTCCAGGAGGCGGAGCGCCGGCACCTCGCGCGCGAGCTGCACGACGAGATCGGCCAGCTCCTCACCGGCCTGCGCCTGACCCTCGACCTGCCGGAGCCGCCGTCCTCCGCGATGGGCGAGCGTCTCGAGCAGGCGCGCGGCCTGGTCGAGGAGCTGCTGGACCGGGTTCGCGCGCTGTCGCTCGATCTGCGCCCGAGCATCCTCGACGACCTCGGCCTCTTGCCGGCCCTGCTCGGGCACGTCGAGCGCTACACGAGCCAGACCAAGGTCCGCGTGCGTCTCGAGCACCACGGGCTCGACCAGCGATTCGACCCCGAGACCGAGACCGGGGTGTACCGCATCGTGCAGGAGGCCCTCACCAACGTGGCCCGCCACAGCGGGGTCGACGAGGTGACGGTGCGGCTCTGGGCCACCCACGACGTCCTCGGGGTGCAGGTCGAGGACCACGGCCGGGGCTTCGACCCGGACACGGTGCTGGGCAACGGCGGCAGCGGCGGCCTGGACGGCCTGCGCGAGCGCGCCGCGCTCCTGAGCGGGCACCTGACGGTGGAGACCAAGCCCGGTGGCGGCGTGCGACTGACCGCGGAGGTGCCGATCGACGGCTCGCTCCGGCGGGTGGCCGAGTGAGCATCCGGATCGTCCTCGCGGAGGACCACCACGTGGTCCGGCAGGGGCTGCGCGCCCTGCTGGCCGCCGAGCCCGACTTCGAGGTGGTGGGCGAGGCGGCGAGCGGCCTCGAGGTGACGCCGCTGGTCGAGCGCGTGAAGCCCGACGTCCTCGTCGTCGACTTCGTCATGCCGGGGCTCAACGCGCCCGACATCGTGCGGCGGGCCATCCGGCTCTCGCCGCGCACCCGCGCCCTCGTGCTGTCGATGCACGCCAACCCCGCCTACGTGGTGGAGGCGATGCAGAGCGGCGCGGCCGGCTACGTGCTCAAGGGCTCGAGCGCGGCCGAGCTGGTGCGCGCGATCCGCGCGGTCGCGGGCGGAGAGCGCCACCTGAGCCCGCCCCTGTCCGAGGAGATGGTGGAGTCCTACGCGCAGCGCGCGGTGCCGACCGGCCTCGATCTCTACCGCACCCTGACCCAGCGAGAGCGCGAGGTGCTGCATCTCGCCGCGGAGGGCCAGACCAGCGCCCAGATCGGCGCCCGGCTCAACATCAGCCCGCGCACCGTCGAGGTGCACCGGGCCAACCTGATGCGCAAGCTCGGACTTCGCGGGCAGGGCGATCTGGTCCGCTACGCGCTCGGCCGCGGCATCCTCACCGTCGACGGTTGACCGAAATTACGTAAGGTTACGAATAGACGGGCGAGGTGTGTCCCGTGCATGGTCGCGGTCAGTGGTGACCGCGGGGCTCCGGCGGGATCTCGGTGGCTGACCCGGATTCTCGTCCGACGGTCCTCATCGTCGAGGACGAGGAGGACGTGCGGGACCTCACCCGCGACGTCCTCGAGATGCACGGCTACGCGGTGCTGGAGGCGCTGGACGCGGCCGACGCGCTGCGGCTCGGCGAGACCCATTCCGGCCGGCTCGACCTGCTGATCACCGACGTGGTCATGCCGCGCATGCGCGGCCCCGAGCTGGCGCGCCGGCTGCGTGTGCGCCGCCCCGAGCTGCGCGTGCTCTGCATGTCGGGCTACCCGGAGAGCGCGGAGCGCGGGGTGGCCGATGCGGAGCCGTGGACGGCCTGGCTGGAGAAGCCGTTCAGCCCGGACGGGCTGATCGCGAAGGTGCGCGAGTGCCTCGCGGGCTGACGCGGCACGCGATCGGCCGAGATCGCGCGCGGCCGGCCGCTCTCACCAGCTGAGGGTGCCGGTCCCGAAGTAGCCGACGAACTGCCAGAGCAGCCCGCCGAGCCAGGCGATCAGACCGAGGACGATCAGGGCGCGGAACGCGCCGGGCGGCGGGGTCCCGCGGCGCCACTCGCCCGCGTACGAGTACCACACCGCGGCCAGCAGCAAGGCGCCGACGCCGGCCAGGGTCAGCACCCAGCCGGCCATCACGCCGATGGTGAACTGCGGGTCGAAGAAGATCGTGGGATGGTACATGGTCGCTCCTGTGGTCAGCGTGGCTGCATGCGGATGGCCCCGTCGAGCCGGATGGTCTCGCCGTTGAGCATCGCGTTCTCGAAGATGTGCGCCGCGAGGGCCGCGTACTCGGACGGGCGGCCGAGCCGGGGCGGGAACGGCACCTGCTTGCCGAGGGAGGCGCGCGCGGCCTCGGGCAGACCGGCCAGCATCGGGGTCTCGAAGATGCCGGGCGCGATGGTGCAGACGCGAATGCCGAGCTCGGCGAGATCGCGCGCGATCGGCAGGGTCATGCCCACCACGCCGCCCTTGGAGGCGGAGTAGGCGGCCTGGCCGATCTGGCCGTCGAAGGCCGCGACCGACGCGGTGTTGATCACGACCCCGCGCTCGCCCTCGGCGTTGGGGGCGTTCTTGGCCATCTGGGCCGCGGCCAGCCGGATGCAGTTGAACGTGCCGATCAGGTTGATCTGGATGGTGCGGGAGAAGGCGGCGAGATCGGCGGGGCCCCGCTTGCCGAACGTCTTCTCGGCGGTGGCGATGCCCGCGCAGTTGACCAGGCCCTGCACGCTCCCGAACCGCGCCACCGCCGCCTCGAGGGCCACGCCGACCTCGTCGGGGCTGGTCACGTCCGCGGGAGCGAAGAGCGCCCGGTCGCCGAGGCCCGCCGCCACGTCCTTGCCGGCCGACCGCGCGAGGTCCACCAGCACCACGGAGCCGCCCGCCGCGTGAAGCCGCTCCGCGGTGGCCCGCCCGAGGCCGGAGGCGCCACCCGTGATCACCGTCGTCGAGCCCGCGATCTGCATTGCCGTCCTCCTGGGAGGGGAGTGTCGCCGACGGTGTAGTATAACCGAGCCGCCATGACGCTCCCCCTGTGGATCCGGACCGCCGATGAGCTCGCCGCGCTGGCCGCGGAGCTCGTGGGCACCCCGGCCCTGGCGATCGACACCGAGGCCGACAGCCTGCACCACTACCCGGGCAAGCTCTGCCTCGTCCAGGTGGCCGACGCCCAGGGGCGGGGCCACCTGGTGGATCCCCTGGTTCTCCGCGATCTCTCTCCCCTGGGTGGGGCGCTGGCCGACCCGGGCACGATCAAGGTCCTGCACGCGGCCGACAACGACCTGGCCTATCTCAAGCGGCTCTACGGCGTCACGGTGAGCTCCCTGTTCGACACCGCGGTGGCCGCGCGCTTCCTCGGGGCGACCTCGCTCGGCCTCGAGGGGCTGCTGACCCAGTACCTCGGCGTGACCGCGGTGAAGTCCCGCCAGAAGGACGACTGGTCGCGGCGTCCGCTCAGCGACGCGCAGGAGGCCTACGCGCTCGACGACGTGCTCCACCTCATCCCGCTCCGGCAGCGCCTGCTCGAGGAGCTGCGCGCGATGGGCCGCGAGCAATGGGTCGAGGAAGAGTGCGCCGCGCTGGCCGCCCTGGCGGTGCCCGAGAAGCCGGTGGACCCCGACGCCTACATGAAGCTCAAGGGCGCGCGCGAGCTCGACGCCCGCGGGCTCGCGGTGCTGCGCGAGCTCCACGCGGCTCGCGAGGCCATGGCGCTGCGGCTCGATCGCCCGCCGTTCATGATCGTGGGCAACGAGAGCCTGGTCGCGCTGGCCAAGCGCCTGCCCACCGACAACGAGGTCATTCTGTCGGTCCCCGGCTGCACCCAGCCGGTGCTGCGGCGGATGGGGCCGGCCATCCTGGCGGCGGTGGCGCGCGGGCTCGCGCTGCCCGAGGCCGAGCTGCCGGTCTACCGTCCGATGCCGCGGCCCCACCTGCCGGCGGCGGTGCGCCGCCGGGCCGAGGCCCTGCGGGCGTGGCGAACGAAGGCGTCCAAGGACATCGGCCTCGAGCCCGGCGTGCTGTTCCCGCAGCGGCTCATCGACCGCCTGGCCGCGGCCCCTCCCGCCGATCTGGCGACCCTGCGCCAGATCGAGGGCGTGCACGGCTGGCGCGTGGGCCTGCTCGGCCCCGCCGTCCTCGAGGTGCTCGCCGCCGCCTGACCCGCGGCTTGCCGTGGCCGGGCGATGGTGGTACGCCTGAACCTACGCCGTCTGACCGGATCGGTTCGGCAAAGGAGGGTCCCCATGGCCTCCCACTCCCGGTACTTCCGCGAAGGCGTCATCGCCGGCCTCATCGGGGCGGCCCTGGTCGCCGTGTGGTTCCTCATCTACGACGCCGCCCGCGGGCGGCCGTTCCGCACTCCGGCGCTGCTGGGCGCCGCCACCTTCGAGGGCGTCACGAATCCCTCCACGGTTCCCATCGCGGCGCACCTGGTGCTGCCGTACACCGTGCTGCACGGCGTGGTGTTCGCCATGATCGGGGTGCTGATCGCCTACCTGATCGTCTCGGCCCAGCGCGAGCCGAGCCGGGTGCTGATGCTGTTCATCGCGCTCATGTGCTTCGAGATCGCGTTCCTCGCGGTGGTGACCTGGCTCGCGCACCCGGTGCTCGACGAGCTCGCGTGGTGGGCCATCCTGGTCGCCAACGGGCTCGCCGCGGCCGGGATGCTGCTCTACCTGCTGATCGGCCAGCGCGCGGTCGGTCGCGCGCTGCTGGGTCCGCTCTGGACCCGCACGGTGCGCGAGGGCATCTGGGCCGGGCTGCTGGGCGCCGCCGCGGTCGCGATCTGGTTCCTGGCCTACGACGCGGCGGCGGGCGTGCCCCTGCGCACCCCCGCCCTGCTGGGCTCCGCGCTCTTCCACGGGCTGCGGGACCCGGGCGCCGTCGTGGTCACGGCTCCGCTGGTCTTGCAGTACACGATCGTCCACGGCGTCGCGTTCGTGGCCTTCGGGCTCCTGACCGCGGGCCTGCTCACGCTGGCCGATCGCGACCCGCGGCTGCTCTTCGCGTTCTTCATGCTCTTCTGCTGCTTCGAGGTCTTCTTCGCCGCGCTGGTGGCCATCCTCGCGGATTGGCTCCTCGAGGCGGTGCCGTGGTGGACCATCCTCGCCGGCAACCTGCTGGCCGCGACGGTCATGCTGGGGTTCTTCTTCCGCGAGCACCGGGTGACCTGGCTCGAGTTCCTCCACGCGCGGCGGTAACCGCGCGGAGGTCGCGGAGCCCGAGGTCTCGCGCGTGAGTCGGCCGGGTCCTGTCGTCGGGGGGGCCCGGCCGGCTCGACCTCCGCCACCCGCTCGGCCCCACCCGCGGCTCTTCGAGTCGCGAGGGGCCGAGGGGGTCCCACTCCGGCCGAGACCGGCCGGGCACCCCCGACGCCACCCGGCCGTCTCCCCGTGAGGCCTCCGGCGCGTCCTCGCCTCCACGCCTTCGGCGTTGATGAGCGTCGGGCCTAGGCTTTCCTGGGTCTTTGATACCGGGTAGACTTCTGGGACGACGCATCGATGACTGCGCGCGCCGGAGCGCGCGAGCCCAGAGGAGGCGAGGGTGGCCGACGGAGAGTTGAAGGGGCGGGTGGCGGTGGTGACGGGCGGCAACGGGGGGATCGGGCTCGGGATGGCGCGCGGGCTCGCGGGGGCCGGCGCGGCGGTGGTGGTCTCGGGGCGCAACGCGGAGAAGAGCCGGCGCGCGGTGGCCGAGTTGGCCTCGCTCGGCGCGGAGGCGGTGGCCATCGAGGCCGACGTGGCCGACGAGGCGGCGGTCGAGGCCCTGATCCGCAAGACGGTCGACCGCTTCGGGCGCCTGGACGTGCTCGTCAACAACGCGGGCATGAACATCCGCAAGCCGGTCCAGGACCTCACGCTCGCCGAGTGGCACCGGGTCCTCGACACCAACCTCACCAGCGCGTTCCTCTCGTGCCGCGCCGCCTACCCGATCATGAAGCGCGGCGGCGGAGGGAAGATCATCAACATCGGCTCCATGATGTCGATCTTCGGCACCTCCTTCGCGCCGGCCTACGCGGCCTCGAAGGGCGGGATCGTGCAGCTCACGAAATCGATGGCGAGCGCGTGGGCCCGCGACAACATCCAGGTCAACGCGGTGCTGCCCGGCTGGATCGACACCGAGCTCACCCAGAACGCCCGCCGCGAGGTCCAGGGCCTGCACGACCGCGTGCTCGCCCGCACGCCGGCGGACCGCTGGGGCGTGCCCGACGACCTGTCCGGAATCGCGGTGTTTCTCGGCGGCCCCGCCTCCGATTTCGTGACCGGCACCGCGATCCCGGTGGACGGGGGCTATTCGATCCAGGGCTAGGTGCGGTACACTGCACGACGCGTGATGCGGGCGTCGTCGCGACTCTCCGTGCTGGCGGTCCTGCTGGCCCTTGGGGTCTCCGGCTGCGCGTCGGTCGCGCCCATGGACGTGGTGGCGCAGCGTCCATCGGTGCCCGCCTCGCTCCGCTTCGGGGTGGATACCTTCGCGTTCCCCAACGAGAGCCGCAGCAACAATCCCGGCAAGCCCGACCTCTACGCCAACTACTGCTTCGTGATGGCCCGCGGGGTCAGCCAGTTCCAGCGCTTCGCGCGCTTCGATCCCGCCGCGCCGCGGGTGGCCCGGGAGGAGTACGTGGCGCGGATCAAGCAGGTCGTGAGCCACGTTCCGTGGAAGGATCCGCTGCCCGTCGACGACCGGGTGGTGATCCCGGGCTACGCGTCGCTCTACGAGTTCTCGCACGAGCAGGAGGCGGCGGTGAAGGAGGGGCTCGTCGGCCGCTTCTGGACCCTCGTGCACTGGACGAACTGGCGAGTGGTGTTTCCGATGCCGCACTGGCAGCAGGAGCGGGTGGCGCGCGAGGCGATGGTCGAGCTCCAGGAGGGGCGGCCGGTCCAGCTCCTGGTGACGAACTTCCCGACCTGGGAGCTGAACCACACCGTGGTCGCGTACTCCTACGGGCTCGATCCGTCCGGCAACGTGCTCTTCACCGTCTACGATCCCAACGATCCGCACGAGCCCGGGCGGGTCACCTTCGATCGGGTGGAGCGCCGCTTCGAGGCGAGCCGGCTCTACGACACGCACCCCGGGCCCATCCGCGCTTTCCGCATGTACTACTGGGCGCTGCTCTAGGCGATGGCCCGGCCCGATCCCGCCGCAGACGCGCCGCAGTCGGCCGCCCCGCCCGGCTGGTACTCGCACGGCCTCAACCGGCTCGTCTACTACCGTCTCGCCCAGGCCGCCGCCTCCGCGCTGCCGCGGCCGGCCCGCCTGGCGCTCGCGCGCGGCCTCGGCCGCCTGCTGTCGCGCGCGATGCCCGCGGAGCGGCACGCGGTCCGGTCGAACCTCGGGCGGGTGCTGCCCGGCGCCACGCCGCGCGAGCTCGACGCCCGCGTGGCCGAGACCTTCGCCAACTTCGGGGCGTTCTTCGCCGATCTCCTCACGCTCAACCGCCACCCCGCCACCGATCTCGGCGCGTACGTGGCGAGCGCCGAGGGCGAGCACCACCTCGACGCGGCCCTCGGAGCGGGCCGCGGGGTGGTGCTGCTCACCGCGCATCTCGGCAACTGGGAGTTCGCGGGCCGGCTGCTCTCGTCGCGCGGCCGTCGCACCGCCCACGTCGTCCTCTCCGCCGAGCAGGACCAAGCCCTCGAGCGCTATCTCCGTCTCGACAGCCCGCAGCTCCGCTTCGTGACCCGCCGCCATGCCACCTCCACGCTCGGGCTCCTCGCCGCGCTCCGCCGCGCGGAGCTGGTGGCGATGCAGGCCGACCGGCCCACCGGCGGGCGGGGCGACGCGATCGTGCCCTTCTTCGGCGAGCCGGCCGCGTTCCCGATCGGGCCCTTCGTCCTGGCGCGGGCCGCCGGGGCCGCGGTGGTGCCGGCCTTCTGCGCGATGACCCCCGGCGGCCGCTACCGGCTCGAGGTCGACGCGCCGATCTGGGTGAAGCCCGGCGAGGAGGCGGCGGGGCTCGCCACCACGGTGGCCGCGCTCGAGCGCGTGATCCGCACGTACCCCACGCAGTGGTTCAATTTCTTCGACGCCTGGAGCCCCCCGCATGGCCACCCCTGAGCGGGTCGCGATCGCGGCCGCCGGCGTCGTCACGCCGGTCGGTCCGGATCTCGAGGCGTTCTGGTCCGCGCTGGTCACCGGGGCCTCGGGCATCTCGCAGATCGAGCGGTTCCCGGTGGCGGACCTCCGGGTGCAGCGGGGCGGTGAGGTCAAGAAGCTCGGCCGCATCAAGGACTGGTGCGGGGTGCCGGACTGCCGGGCCACGCGCCTCCTGATCGCGGCCGCCGACGACCTGTGCGCCCAGGCCGGATTCCGCCCCCTCCCGCTCGACCCGGCGCGGGTCGCGGTGGTGGTGGGGACCGCGCTCGGCGGGGTCGAGGAGGGCGAGCGGGCGCTCGCGGGCGATCGGCCGCGCCGCCGGTTCCGCGACGCGCTCTACGACGGGCCGGGCGACCGCCTCGCGCGCTGGCTCGGGGCCCGGGGGCCGGTCATCACGGTGTCCACCGCGTGCGCGTCCGGCGCGAGTGCACTGGCGACCGGCGCGGATCTCCTCCGCCACGACGAGGCCGACGCGGTGGTCGCGGGGGGCTACGACGCGCTCTGCCGCTTCGTGCTGCGCGGCTTCAACGCCCTCCGCTCGCTCACCCGGGACGAGGTGCGGCCCTTCGACCGCCGGCGCAGCGGGCTGCTGCTGGGCGAGGCGGGCGCGCTGGCCCTGCTGGTGCGCGAGCGCGACCTGCGCGGGCCGCGGCTCGGCACCGTGCTGGGCTACGGCAGCGCGAGCGACGGCTTCCACATCGCGGCGCCCGAGCCGGAGGGTCGTGGTCTCGAGCGGGCGATCCGGGCCGCGCTCGCCGACGCGCGGGTCTCGGCGCGCGACGTCGACCTCGTGAGCGCGCACGGGACCGCCACCCTGCTGAACGACCGCATCGAGACCGCCGCGCTCAAGCGGGCCCTCGGCCCGCGCGCGTACGAGGTGCCGGTGAACTCCATCAAGGGCGGCCTCGGGCATACCATGGGGGCCGCCGCCGCCCTGGAGGCCTTCATGTGCCTGCTGTCGGCCCAGCGGGGCCTCATCCCGCCCACGCTCCACCTGGAGGAGCCGGATCCGGAGTGCGACCTCGACTACGTGCCGGGTCGCGCGCGCGCGGTGCGCCCGCGCATCATGCTGAGCACCTCGATGGGCTTCGGCGGCTGCAACGGTGCGCTCGTGCTCGAGGCCGCCTGATGCGCGCGCCCGCGGTCCGCGGCCTGGGCGTGCTGAGCGGGCGGGGGCCCGGCTCGGGGCCGGCCCCGATCTGGGCGCTGCCACGCCCGGAGCGGCCCGGCGACCGCTTCCGGCGGGCCACCCGGGAATGCTTGCTAGCCCTTGCGGCCGTCGACGCGATGCTTGAAGATGGGAAGGCCCCGCGGGAGGCGATCGCGGGCGAGCGGACGGCGCTGCTCTACGTGACCGCCGCCGCCTACGGCGCGTCCAACCGCGAGTTCATCGAGCGGCGGGGCGGCGTGATGCACTTCGCGTATACCGCCCCCGCGGTGGTGCCCGCGGAGGTGGCCATCGAGTTCGGCGTGACCGGCGCGTACGGCATCCTGCTCGGGGGGGCGCCGTCGACGCTGCGGGCGATCGAGCAGGCGGCGCGGCTCCTGGACGAGGGCCGCTGCGACCGGGCGCTGCTGCTGGCGGTGGAGATCTTCGAGGAGTGCGGGGATCTGTACGCGCGCCACCGGCGTTACACGAGGTGGCCGCTGGTGGAGACCGCCGCGTGCCTGTGGCTCGAGCGCGGCGCGGGCGAGCTGCGGTTTCAGTCGTCGCGAGTCGCGAGGGCGCCCGGGCCCGCGCGGGGCGGCGGCGAACGGTTCGCGGCGGGCCCGCTGGTCGACCTGCGCGAGTGGCTGGATCGCGGGGGGACCGGGCCGCTCGAGCTGTCGGGGCGCTGGCGCGACGAGCACGCGCGGCTCGGCTGGAGCACGGTGAGATCCCACGCGCGCGGGAGCGCGGCGTGACGGGGAGGTCGTGGCGATGACGCAGAAGGAAGTCCTGGACGAGCTGAAGGGGCTCGTCGTCGAGCGGCTGAAGTTCGACCCGCGCCGGGCGGCCGAGATGACCCTCGAGACCACCCTGCCCAAGGGCGTCGAGGGCTCCCTCGGCCTGGACTCGCTCGACTTCATCGAGCTCTCGGTGGCTCTCGAGGAGCGCTTCGGCATCGTCATCGACGAGGGCCGCGACCTCACGGACGAGTTCCTCTCCCTGGATTCCCTCTCGCGGTTCATCCTGGCGAAGACCGGCCAGGCCTGAGCGCGGGAGCGCGCGGTCCCGACGCCGATGGACGCGCGATGAGCCGGCCGGGGAGCCCCGGCGGTCGTTCCCCTCGTGGCCGGCCCGATGTCGTGGTGAGCGGGCTCGGCGTCGTGAGCCCCTACGGCGCGGGGGTCAAGAGCTTCTGGACCGGCCTCGCCGCCGGCACCTGCGCGATCAGGCCCATCACCCTCATCGATACCGAGGGCTTCCGCTCCCGCATCGCGGCCGAGGTGCCCGCCGAGACGGTGGCCGCGCTCGGGGTCTCGCGCCGTCGCTCGCGCGCCGATCGCCTCGCCCTCGCCGCGGCCCGCGAGGCGCTGGCCGACGCGGGCCTCGAGGGGCCGGCGCGGCGTCGAGCGGCGCTGCTGATCGGCGCGGTCGGCGGCGGCATGCTCGAGGGCGAGGACTGGTACTGGGGCGAGACGCGCGGCCGGCCGTCCGGGAGCATGCGCGCCCTGCGCTCGATCCTGCCGCACTCGCACGCCGAGACGCTCGGCTGGCGTCTCGGCCTGACCGGGCCGAAGGAGACCGTGGTCATGGCCTGCGCCTCCGGCGCGGCCTCCATCGCCCTCGGCGCGGACCTGGTGCGGGCGGGGGTCACCCCGACCGCGCTGGTGGGCGGGGTGGACGCGCTGACCCACATCTGCTTCATGGGCTTCAACGCGCTCAAGCTGCTCGATCCCACCCCGTGCCGCCCCTTCGACCGCGACCGGCGCGGCATGTCCATCGGCGAGGCCGCCGCCTTCCTGGTGATCGAGGACGCGGATCACTGCCGGGCCCGCGGCGGGCGCGCGCACGCGCGGCTCGGCGGCTACGGGATGACCACCGATGCCCATCACGTCACCGCTCCCCACCCGGAAGGCGAGGGGATGATCCACGCCATGGAGCAGGCGCTCGCGGACGCGGACCTCGGGCCGTCCGCGATCGGCTACGTCAACGCCCACGGCACCGGCACCCCGCAGAACGATCGCGCCGAGGCCCTGGCCCTGCGGCGCGTGTTCGGCGAGGGCGGGGTGCTGGTGAGCTCCACGAAGTCGCTGGTGGGCCACACCATGGCCGCGGCGGGCAGCGTCGAGGCGGCGGCCACGATCCTGGCCCTCCAGCACGGCCTGCTGCCCCCCACCGCGAACCTCGAGCACCTGGACCCCGAGGTGCCGTTCGACTGCCTGCCCGGCACCGCGCGGTCCGCCGACGTCGGGGCGGCGCTGTCGAACTCCTTCGGATTCGGCGGCCAGAACGTGAGCCTGGTGTTCGAGAAGGCGGCCCGTGGCTGAGCCGCGGCCGGTCGCCGAGCGCCGGGTCGTCGTCACCGGCCTCGGCACCGTCAACGCCTCCACCGCGGGCGGGCGGGAGGCGCTGGCCGGGGCGCTCGCCCTCGGTCGCTCCGCCATCGGCCCGGTGCGGACCTTCGCGGTGGCGGAGTGCGCGAGCCGCCTCGCCGCCGAGGTCGACGAGGCCACGCTGGCCTCGCTGGTGGACCGCGACGCGGCCCGCCGGCTCTCGCGGATCTGCCGCCTGGCGCTCGGGGCCTGCGTGCTCGCGGTGCGCGACGCGGGCGTGGCGAGCGGGGCGGGGCTCGGGATCGTGGTGGGCACCGAGCACGGCGACTTCACCTCGAGCCGCGACTTCGCGCAGGGGTTCCTGCGCCGCGGGCCGACCGGCCTCTCGCCGATGATCTTCCCCAACACCGTGATGAACACGATGGCCTCGATCGCGGCGATCGCGATCGGGGCGAAGGCGCCCTCGGTCACGGTGAATCAGGCCACCCTCGCGGGCGATCTGGCGGTGGCACGCGGGGCGCGCCTGGTGGCGGACGGCCGGGCCACCGCGGTGGTCGCGGGCGGCGTCGACGAGCTGTTCGAGGACGTGTACCGGCGCCTCTCCCAGATGGGCGCGCTCTCGCCGATGCGGAGCCGCGCGCCCGAGGGCTGCCGGCCGTTCGCGGCGGACCACAACGGCCCGGTGCTGGGCGAGGGCGCCACGTTCCTCGTGCTAGAGGAGCGGGAAGCCGCGCGGGCCCGTGGCGCGCGCGTCATGGCCGAGATCGCGGAGGCGGTCTGGGGCAACGTGCCGACCGCGCCCCACACCGGCCACCCGCGGCGGCGCGACGCGGGCTCGCCGGTGGCGCGCTTGCTCCGCGACCCCGCCCGTGGGCCCTTCGAGCGCTGCTACGGGGCGGGCAACGGCGACCCGGCGGTGGACGACTGGGAGCGCGCGCTCCTCGAGCGGGACCTCGGCGTCCGGGCCGGCCCGCTCCCGCCGGTCTCGCTGGCCCCGCTCTTCGGTCAGCACGGCGGTCTCGGGGCGCTCCGCGTGGGCGCGGCCGCGCTCGACGCCGAGCGCGGGGCGGCCTCGGTGCTCGTGCACGGCATCGCACGGGGCGGCTGCCGCACCGCCCTGGTGGTGGAGCCGGCCCGGTGAGCGACGCCCTGATCGTCATTCCGGCCTACAACGAGGCGGCCACCATCGCCGACATCGTGGAGCGCGCGCGGCTGCACGGCCCGGTGCTCGTGGTGGACGACGGCTCCACCGACGGCACCGCCGCCGCGGCCGCCGCGGCCGGCGCGGAGGTCGTCTCGCTCGGCGCGCGGCGGGGCAAGGGCGCGGCCCTCCGCCGCGGCTTCGCGGAGGCCCTTCGCCGGGGCGTGTCGCGCGTGGTGACCCTGGACGGTGACGGGCAGCACGAGCCGGACGAGATCCCGCGCCTGCTGAAGGTCGCGATCGAGGAGCCCGACGCGGTGGTGATCGGCGGGCGGCTGGCCGGGCTCGCGGACTCTCCCGCGCGCGTCATCCCGGTGGGGCGGCTGGCCGCGCTGCGGGTGGCCGGCTTCTTCATCGACTGGCTGAGCGGCGCCCCGGTCGCCGACACCCAGTCCGGCTTCCGGGTGTACCCGGTGAGCCTGCTGGCCGCGGTGAAGCCGCGCCGCGGCGGCTTCGTGCTCGAGACCGAGATGCTGCTCCGCGCCGCCGATCGGGGGATCCACCTTCGGGAAGTCCCGATCACCCCGATCCACTTCGAGGACCGGCGCAGCCGCTTCCGTCCTGCCCGCGACGGGCTCGCGGTCGGCATCTACCTGGCCGGGCGAATCGTCGGACGCTGGGCGCGCGAGGCCGCCGCGGGCGCCGCCTGGCTCGTCGGCATCTTCGGCCCGACCCGGCTCCGGGCCCGGCACCGGGAGATGTACGAGTTCGCGGCGCCGCACCGCTCGCACGCGCCGGGCTGGGCCCTCGCGATCGGGGCCTTCGTCGCGGACCGGATCCTCCGCACCGTCGAGCGCGGCTGGCACTCGGGGCACGCGCGGGGCCTGCGCATGGCCGCGCTCGCCACCGCCGCGACGCCGCTGCTGCTGCCGCTGGCCCTCGGCCGGCGCGCGCTCGCCTCGCTCGGGATCGACTGGCTCACCCCGGTGGTGCGGCGGCTCTATCCCCAGGAGGCGCTCGCAGGCACGCTCGAGGCGCCGGGCCCGCGCACGGCCG
>DATFAJ010000303.1:0-5809 GCA_035254745.1 Candidatus Methylomirabilota bacterium
GCGCCCGCCTCGCCGGGCTCCCCATCCCGGCGGCCCGCCTGGCCCTGGTGCGGAGCTTCCTCGCGAACGCCCTGCGCCCGATCCGCGCGCTCGACAGCCGCACCGTGCGGACCGTGGAGCCGGCGGTGACGTTCGACGCGAAGGGCGGGGCGGAGGCGCCGCGGTGAGCGCCCGGGAACCGGGCGCATCCCCGTTGGAGGTCGCGCGATGAGCGCGGAAGAGCTCTGCTACGCGGGGATCCGGGAGCTGGGCGGCCTCTTCCGCCGGGGTGAGCTCTCCCCGGTCGACTACGCGAGCGACCTGCTCGGGCGCGTCGAGCGCCTCGACAAGCGCCTGAACGCCTACGTGACCGTCACCGCGGAGCGCGCGCTGGCCGACGCGCGCGCGGCGGAGGCCGCGATCCGGCGGGGGGACGCGGGTCCGCTCGCCGGCATCCCGATCGCCTACAAGGATCTCTACGCCACGAAGGGGATCCGCACCACCGCGGGCTCGGCGGTCCTGGGCGACTGGGTGCCGGACTTCGATTGCACCTGCGTGACCCGGCTCCAGCAGGCGGGCATGGTGATGCTGGGCAAGCTCATCACCCACGAGTTCGCCTTCGGCATCCAGTTCCCCGGCCACCGCTTCCCGCCCGCGCGCAACCCGTGGAACGTCGATCACATCCCGGGCGGCTCCAGCAGCGGCTCGGGCGCGGCGCTCGCCGCCGGCCTCACGGTCGGCTCGCTCGGCTCCGATACCGGCGGCTCGATCCGGGGACCGGCCGCCTTCTGCGGGATCGCGGGGCTCAAGCCCACCTACGGCCGCGTGAGCCGCGCGGGGGTGGTCACGCTCTCGTGGACGCTCGATCACACCGGGCCCATGGCGCGGTCGGCCGAGGACTGCGCGTTCATGCTGCAGGCGCTGGCCGGCCACGACCCGGCCGACCCGGCCTCGGCTCGCGAGCCGGTGCCGGACTACCTGGCCGGGCTCGAGGGCGGCGTGAAGGGGCTCCGGATCGGCGTGGTACGCGACTACTTCTTCGAGCAGGTGGAGGCGGAGACGGTGGCCGCCTTCGAGCGGGCCCTCGGCGAGCTGGGCCGGCTCGGGGCCACGGTGCGCGACGTCGCGATCCCGAGCATCCACGCGACGCCGTCGTTCATGGTCATCATGCTCACCGAGGCCTTCTCGTATCACGAGCGCGACCTGCGCGAGCACCCGGAGCTGTACGGCGAGGTGCTGCGGGAGAAGCTCATGGCCGGCGGCCTCTTCCGCGCCGACGAGTACGTGCAGGCCCAGCGCCTGCGCGCCCAGATCCGCGAGGACACCGCCCGCGCGCTCGAGACGGTGGACGTGCTGATCACGCCGACCGCGCTCGGGCCCGCGCCCGCCTTCAAGGTCGTGCTCGATCCCGACTTCCCGTTCGCCAAGTCGAACATGGGCCCGTTCAACATCACCGGGCTGCCGACCCTGGCGATCCCGACCGGCTTCTCGTCCGCCGGGCTGCCGCTCTCGATGCAGATCTCGGGCCGGCCCTTCGACGAGGCGACCGTGCTGCGCGCCGGGCACGCCTACCAGCGGGCCACCGACTGGCACCGTCGGCGGCCGCCGGTATCCGCATGACGACCGCCAGTGGCCTCGCCGATCTGAAGGCGCACGTCGGTCGACGCGAGACCGCCGCCGACGTCGTCACCGCGGCGCCTGCGAATCTCCTCCGGCTCACCTTCGGCCGCGACGAGCCCGAGCTGGCCGCGGGCGACCCGCTGCCGCCCGGCTGGCAGTGCCTCTACTTCCTGCCGCGCTTCGCCCCCGACGCGCTGCGCCCCGACGGCAGCCCGCTCGATACCGGCGTGATCCCGCCGATGCCGCTGCCCCGCCGCATGTTCGCGGGCGAGCGCTTTCGGTTCCACCGGCCGCTCCGCATCGGCGACGCCATTCGCCGGGAGACCGAGCTGGCCGACATCTCGACCAAGACCGGTGGCACCGGGACGCTGGTGTTCGCCACCGTGGTCCAGCGCATCTTCACCGCCGAGGGCCTCGCGATCGAGGAGGAGCGTCGCACCGTGTTCCGCGAGGAGGTGCGGGCGGGCGAGCGCAACCAGGCCCCGCGGCGCGAGCCCGCGCCGGACGACGTGCCGTGGCGTCGCCGCGTCACCCCGGACCCGGTGCTGCTCTTCCGTTTCTCCGCGCTGACGTTCAACAGCCACCGCATCCACTACGACCGGCCCTGGGCGACGGAGCGGGAGGGATACCCCGCCCTGGTCGTCCACGGCCCGCTCACCTCCACGCTCCTGATCGACTTCGCCCGCGACCACGCGCGCGGGCGCGCGTTCGCCACCTACGAGACCCAGGCCCGCGCGCCGCTCTTCGACGATGCGCCCTTCGAGCTGCGCGGCCGGCCGTCCGCCGATGGCCGGGCGGTGGAGCTCTGGGCCGTGACCCCGGACGGCACGGTGGCGATGAGCGCCCGGGCCGAGCTCGCCTGACGATTCACCCGACGACAGAAAGGATCTGCCACGATGGCCGACGAGCAGGCACTTGAGCTTCGGATGGACCCCGCGTCGCTGTACCGGGAGGAGACCTTCACCGACCGGCGCATCGGGGTCATCCGCGTGATGACGCCCGTGAAGACGGACGGCTCGATCGATCTCGGCCGCAAGATCCTCTACGTGGGTGAGGCCCAGCTGCTCTCGCCGGTCGGCGCGCTGCCGATCACGTTCGAGATCGAGGCGACCTCGCTCGGCGACGCGGCCGAGAAGTTCGCCGCCGGCGCCAAGGTGGCGGTCGAGCGGGCGATCCGCGAGCTGCAGGAGCTGCGCCGGGAGCAGTCCTCGAACATCGTGATCCCGGACCGCATGCCGCCGGACCTGGGCGGCCGGGGTGGGCCGCGGGGCCCCGGGCGCATCCAGCTCTGAGCGGGCGCCGGCCATGAACCTGCTGCGTCCGGTCGACCGGTTCGTGTCGGTGAACGGCCTGCGCTTCCACGTGCTCGACTGGGGCGGGGAGGGGCGCACCCCGTTGCTCCTGCTCCACGGCTTCACCGGGCACGCGCACGCGTGGGACACGCTCGCCATCGCGCTCCAGCCGCACTTCCACGTCTACGCGCTCGACCAGCGCGGTCACGGCGACAGCGACCCGGCCACCGTCTACGGGCCGATCGCCGCGTTCGACGACCTCGCGGGCGTCGTCGACCAGCTCGGCCTGGCGCCCGCGATCATGGTCGGGCTCTCGATGGGCGGTCGCAACGCGATCTACTTCACGGCCAAGCGGCCGGACGCGGTCGCCAAGCTCGTTATCCTCGACATCGGGCCCGAGATCAGCAAGCGTGCGGCCCAGGCCCCGCCCGGGCCGCCCGAGCCGGAATTCTGGGACAGCATCGAGCAGGCGGCCCAGCACCTCCTCCGCGGCAACCCGTATCCCGGCATCCACTACTACCGCTGGGTGGCCGCCTCGAGCCTGCGCCAGCGGCCGGACGGGCGCCTGGCGTGGGCGTGGCATCCGAGTGTGAAGACCCTCCGATCCACCGTCGAGGTGGACTGGTGGGGCCTCCTGCGGACGATCCCGGTGCCCACCCTGGTGCTGCGGGGAGAGGAGAGCCCCATCCTCGACCGCGACGTGGCGGAGCGCATGGCCCGCGAGCTGCCGAAGGGCACGTTCGTCGAGATCCCCCGAGCGGTCCACACCCTGCACGAGGACAATCCGGACGCGGTGCTCGCCGCGTTGCGGTCGTTCCTCGGCTTCTGATCGGAGAGCGGTCATGGCGGTGACGAGACTCGAGGTGACCCGGCGCGAGCCGGTCCTGGGCGGCGCGCCGTTCGGCGCGGGGGGGCCCTACGAGAAGATCGAGGGTGTCCTCCACTTCGCGGTCGATCCCGCCGCGCGGGTGCACGAGCCGATCGCCGATCTCGGGCTGGCCCCACGCGACGCCCGCGGGCTCGTCGAGTCCGCGGCCGACTTCTACCTCCTGCGCCCGCTCGGCGGGAGTCGCCGCCTCCTGCTGGACATCCCCAACCGCGGGCGCAAGATCGCGCTCGGCATGTTCAACAGCGCCGCGCGCTCGAACGATCCGTCGGCCCGCGAGGACTTCGGCAACGGCTTCCTGATGCGCCACGGCTACGCGGTGGCGTGGATCGGCTGGCAGCCGGACGTGCCGCGCCGCGACGGCATGATGGCCCTCACGGTACCGCGGGTGCCCGGCGTGTCCGAGCGCGTGCGCTGCGAGTTCCGGCCGAACGCGCGCGTCGACGTCCTGCCGCTCGCCGACCGCTACCACATCCCGCACCCGGTGGCGCGCCTCGACGATCCGGAGGCGGAGCTGCACGTGCGCGAGCACGCGGAGGCGCCCGCGGTTACGCTGCCGCGCGGCGCGTGGCGCTTCCCCGACGCGGGCTCGGTCGCGCTCGACGGCGGCTTCGAGCCCGGGCGCATCTACGAGTGCTACTACCGGGCCGAGAACCCGCCGGTGGTCGGGCTCGGCTTCACCGCGGCGCGCGACACCGCGGCCTTCCTGCGCGGGGGGAGCGCGGGGGAGGGGAACCCGTGCGCGGGACAGATCGACCGGTCCTACGTGTTCGGGGTGTCGCAGAGCGGCCGCTTCCTGCGCCACCTGCTCTACCTCGGGCTCGACGAGGACGAGGCGGGCCGACCCGCGTGGGACGCGGTCATCCCGCACGTGGCGGGCGGGCGGCGCGGCGAGTTCAACTGCCGCTTCGGCCAGCCCTCGCTGAACGCGGTCCACGCGGTGGGCAGCCTGTTCCCGTTCACCGACGGGGAGCAGGAGGACCCGGTCACCGGGCAGCGCGGAGCCCTGCTCCACCGGCTCGCCGGGCGCTCGCGGCCCCCGCGCATCTTCACGATCAACACCGCGGCGGAGTACTGGCGCGGCGACGGCTCGCTGGTGCACACCGACGTGGCGGCCACCCGCGACGTGGCTCCGCCCCCCTGGGTCCGCCAGTATTTCTTCGCCGGGACCCAGCACACGCCCGGCGCGATCCCGCCGCCGCCCGCCGACCCGAACACGGGCGGGCGCGGGCGCCACCTCTTCAGCGTCGTGGACTATTCGCCGCTCCTTCGGGCGGCGCTGGTCAATCTCGACCGGTGGGTGAGCGAGGGCGTCGAGCCGCCGCCGAGCGCCGTTCCCAGGCTGGCCGACGGCTCCGCGGTGGCCGCCGAGACCACCCGCCCCGTGTACGCCGCCATCCCGGGCGCGCGCTTCCCCGATCGCGTGCTGCGGCCGGTGCGCCTCGACTTCGGCCCGCGGGTCGAGCAGGGCATCGTCGACCTGCCGCCCAAGATCGGCGCCCCCTACGTCACGGTGGTGTCCGCGGTGGACGCCGACGGCAACGATCGCGCGGGCATCCGGCCGCCCGAGCTGCGGGTGCCGGTCGCCACCTTCACCGGCTGGAACCCGCGGCATCCGGATCAGGGCGCGCCCGGCGACCTCATGTCGATGATGGGCTCCACGCTGCCGTTCGCGCGCACCGCGGCCGAGCGCGCCGCGAGCGGCGACGCGCGGCCCTCGCTCGAGGAGCGCTACCGCGACCGCGACGGCTACCTGGCCCGGGTGCGGAACGACGCGCGGGCCATGGTCGCGGATCGGCACCTGCTGGCGGAAGACGTGGACTCGGTGGTCGAGCGCGCTGGAGCGCTCTGGGACTTCGTCTGCCCGCGCTGACCGCCCCGCTGATCGAGTGCCACGCCCACGTGTTGCCCGACCCGGTGCTTTCGGGATCGGGGCGCCGCGCGCGGTGATCGCCCCGGCATGATCCCGTTGCCGCGACCGGTGGCCGACCTGTGCGCGGAGCTCGGGGCCCAGCCCGGGATCCTCGCGGTG
>DATFAJ010000304.1:0-2964 GCA_035254745.1 Candidatus Methylomirabilota bacterium
CGGGCGAAGGAGCTGATCGAGGACTTCATGATCGCGGCCAACGTGGTCACCGCGAAGTACCTGGAGGGCAGAAGCCTCCCGTCGCTGCGGAGGGTACTCCACGCGCCCGAGCGCTGGGGACGGCTCGTCGAGCTGGCCGCCGGGCAGGGGGGCCAGCTCCCGTCCGAGCCAAGCGCCCGCGCGCTCGAGGAATTCCTCGCCCAGCGACGCCGGCAGGACCCGGCCCGATTCCCGGACCTGTCGCTCTCCGTCGTGAAGCTGCTCGGCAAGGGTGAGTACGTCGTCGAGCAGCCGGGGCAGGCGACGGACGGGCACTTCGGGCTCGCCACGCGGGACTACTCCCACTCCACCGCTCCCAACCGGCGCTTCCCGGACCTGGTCACCGGGCGCCTTCTGAAGGCGGCCCTGTCGGGTCGGCCGGCGCCATACGCCGACGTCGACCTCGACCGGCTGGCCCATCACTGCACCGAGCAGGAGGACAACGCGGCCAAGGTCGAGCGCCAGGTCCAGAAGTCGGCCGCCGCGCTGCTGCTGGCGTCCCGGATCGGAGCGCGGTTCGACGCGATCGTGACCGGAGCGTCCGACAAGGGCACCTGGGTCCGCATCCTGGAGCCTCACGTGGAAGGCAAGCTCGTGCGGGGATCGGAGGGGCTCGACGTGGGCGATCACGTCCGGGTCGAGCTGGTCGACACGGACGTCGAGCGCGGCTTCATCGATTTCCGCCGGGCGTCGGCCTAGGAGCGATCTCCGGATGGAGCGTCGAGGATTCCTCGCGACCCTGCTCGGCGGCCTCCTCTCCGGGCCGGCTGCCGCGGGTGCCCAGTCGGGGAAGGTCCACCGGGTGGGCCACCTCGCGGCCAGCGCGCCGTCCGCGGAGAACACCAGGCTGCTGGGCGCGTTTCAGGCCGAGCTGCGAGAGCGGGGATGGGTCGAGGGACAGAACATCGCCTTCGAGTATCGCTGGGCGGAGGGACGATACGAGCGACTCCCGAGCCTGGCCACCGAGCTGACCGAGGCCAGGGTGGACCTGATCGTCGCCGGGGGAACACCGAACGCGCTGGCGGCGCAGCAGGTGACCCGGACCATCCCGATCGTGATGGTCGGCGCCACCACCCCGGTAGAGGTGGGCCTCGTGAAGACCCTGGCCCGCCCGGGCGGCAACATCACGGGCGTGACGTTCGACGTCTCCCCGGAGCAGACGGCCAAGCTCGTGGAGCTGCTCGCCGAGATCCCCGGCGTCTCGCGCATCGCGGTCCTGTGGAGCCGAGGGTATCCGGCCGCCGACCGGTACCGGCAGGCCCTCGAGCGGGCGGCCGCGGCCCGTCAGCGCGCCATCCGCTTCGTCGAGGTGGTCAAGCCCGAGGACTTCGACGCGGCGTTCGCCGCGCTTCGGCGGATGCCCGTCGAGGGCCTCATCGTCATGACCGACCAGGTGGCCCAGATCCGGGGCGACGACATCGTCCGCTTCGCCAGCGAGATGAAGCTGGCCACCGTCTTCGGCGGCCCCGCGCGGCGATTCGTCACCGCCGGGGGCCTCATCTCGTGGTCCGCCGACTCGGTCGCGTACTGGCGGCAGGCCGCGATCTACGTCGACAAGATCCTCCGGGGCGCGAGCCCCGCGGATTTGCCGGTCGAGCAGCCAACCAAGTTCGAGCTGCTCATCAACCTCAGGACCGCCAAGACGCTCGGTCTGACCATTCCGCCGTCGCTCCGGCTGCGGGCGGACGAGCTGATCGAGTAGGCCGAAGCCCCGCCCTTGCCACCGGCGTCACACTGGGGACATGTACCGACACTTCGATCTGGTCCTGGTGGGAACCGGAGTGACCGCGGCGGTGGCCTCGCGCTGCCGGGAGGCGGGCTTCACGGTAGCGGTGGCCGACCGGCACCCGTTCGGCGGCACCTGCGCGCTCCGGGGCTGCGTGCCGAAGAAGATCCTGGTGAGCGCCGCCGCGGCGGTGCACGCGGCGCGCGACCTGGCCACGACCGGGGTGCCGGCCGGCACCCTCACCATCGACTGGCCCGCCCTCATGCGCTTCAAGCACGCCCTGGTCGACCCGACCACCGAGCGCGCCGAGCAGACCTGGGCCCGCAAGGGGATCGAGCAGCTCCACGGGCGCGCCCGCTTTGTGGGGCCGACCACGCTGGCCGTCGGCGACGACCGGCTCATCGGCCGGCGGGTCGTGGTCGCGGCGGGCTCCGTGCCGGCTGCGCTCGCGTTTCCCGGCGCGGACCGGCTCACGACCAGCGACGCCTTCCTCGACGTGGACCACCTGCCGCCCGAGATGATCTTCGTGGGCGGCGGCGACGTGGCCTCGAGGGCAACCGCCGCGTGGTCAACTGCGACGGCATCGCCTCCGCGGTGTTCACTCTGCCGCCGCTCGCCTCCGTCGGCCTCACCGAGGCGGCCGCCCGCGCCGCCGGCCGCAAGTTCCGGACGCGGCACGAGCACACCTCGGGCTGGTTCAATAGCCGGCGCGTCGGTGAGACGGTCTCGGGCTTCAAGGTCCTGATCGAGGAGGGAAGCGGCCGCGTCATCGGGGTGCACCTGCTGGGGCCGCATGCCGACGAGGTGATCAACCTCTTCGCGCTGGCGGTGCGCCTGCAGATTCCCGCGGAGGAGCTCCAGCAGGCCCTCTACGCCTATCCGACCCACGGCTCCGACATCCGTTTCATGGACTGACCCGCCGCAGCCGGCACCGTCGCTAATCGGTACACCCCCTGTGTCGGAAAGGACGCGCTCGGACCGCGCCGACCGGGGGGTCCAGCCTTGTACGCGCGTCTGGGCACCGCCGGCACCGCCGCGGTCGTGGCACAGGCGATGCAAGTCATGGAATCGGTCGAACCATGAACACTTTGACGCTCTCGCGACTGATCGCCTGCGCAGTTCTTGTTGGTGGTCTGAGCCAAGCAAATCTTGCGGAAGCGGGGGCGCCCACCGAGGTGCTCCGTGGCGTCTTCCACGAC
>DATFAJ010000305.1:0-6093 GCA_035254745.1 Candidatus Methylomirabilota bacterium
ACCGCGGGAGGGTGACGTAGGGGTAGCGGCGGAGCGCGTCGTAGACGATCTGCATCATCTGCTCGACCGCGGCGGCGGTGCGGCCCTCGAAGCGCAGGGTGAGGTAGGGATTCGTGTTGGACGCGCGCACGAGGCCCCAGCCCTCCGGGAAGATGATGCGGGCGCCGTCGATGTCGATGGTCTCGTAGCGGCTCTTGAACTCGCGCGCCAGCTCGGCCACCAGCTGGAACTTCCGGTCGTCGGGGCAGGGGGCCTTGAGCTCCGGCGTCGAGTGCAGGTGCGGCAGGGTGTCGAAGTGGGCGGAGGCGGGACGGCCGTCGGCAGCCACCAGCTGGAGGAAGCGGCACGAGGCGAGGATGCCGTCGTCCACCCCGTACCAGTCCTCGCCGAAGAACATGTGGCCGGAGATCTCGCCGCCGAGCAGGATGCCGTCCTCGCGCATCTTCCGCTTGAGCAGGGAGTGGCCGGTCTTCCACATAATGGGCTCGCCGCCGTGCCGGCGGATGTCGTCCACCAGCACCTGGGAGGACTTCACGTCGAAGATGATCTTGGCCCCCGGGTGGCGGACCAGGAGGTCGCGGGCGAGCAGGGCGAGCAGCAGGTCGGCCTCGTGCCGGCGCCCGCGCTCGTCCACGATGCCGACGCGGTCGGCGTCGCCGTCGTAGGCGAGCCCCACGTCGGCGCCGACCTCGGTGACCTTGGCCACCAGGTCCCGCATGTTCTCCGCCATCTCCGGATCGGGGAGATGGTTGGGGAAGCTGCCGTCGGACTCGCAGTAGAGCTCGACCACCTCGCAGCCGAGCCGGCGCAGCAGCTCGGGGGCGAAGACGCCCGCGATACCGTTGCCCGCGTCGACCACGATCTTCAGGCGGCGCCCGAGCCGCACGTGGCCGGTGATGGCGGCCAGGTAGTCCTCACGGGGGTCGCGCGCGGTCCGGCTTCCGCGGCCACGCTCGAAGTCGCCGGACCGGATGATGGCGAGGAGGCCCTGGATCTCGTCCTCGCTCAGCGGCGCCGCCGCCGCGTGCACCATCTTGACGCCGTTGTCGGAGACCGGGTTGTGGCTGCCGGTCACGGTGGCGCCGCCGTCGAGGCCCCAGTGAGCGGTGGCGAAGTAGAGCAAGGGGGTGTGGTTGACCCCGATGTCGACCACGTCGAGCCCGGTGGAGAGCACGCCGGTCGCGAAGGCCGCCTTGAGGGCGGCCGACGAGGTCCGGTTGTCCATCCCGAGGGCCACGGTCCGGCCGCCGCGACGCTTGACCAGGGTCCCGTAGGCCCGCCCCACCAGCTCGAAGACGGGCGGAGTGATGTCGATGCCGACCTTTCCGCGCACGTCGTAGGCGCGGAAGATGTACGGGTTCAGCTCGGCCACCGCGCGCCCCGCTTACAGGACGGCGATCGCCTCGACCTCGATGAGCCACTCCGGGACCGCCAGGGCCGTCACCGCGACCAGGGTGGACGCGCACGACTTCTTGCCGAGGAACTCCTCGCGGATCGGGACCAGGTCGGCGCGATGGCGGATGTCGGTGAGGTAGGTGTTGATCTTGACGATGTTGTCCATCGTGCCCCCGCCGGCCTCGACCTGGGCCTTGACCGCCTGGAAGACCGCGCGCGCCTGCCCCTTGAAGTCGCCGCGGTGGGCGGGCGCGCCCTTGTCGTCGTAGGCGACCTGGCCCGCGATGTAGAGAATGGTCTGGGCCCCGGTGACCTTCACGCCCTGCGAGTAGGTCGGCGGATCCCAGACGCCCTTGGCGGCGTAGCGCTCGATCTTGGCCATGCGATCTCCTCTGACCGGGGATGGGGTGCTGACGGTTAGGGTACTATAGCGCGAACGGAGGCGCGTCATGACCAGGGAGTTCGTGCTCGTCCACGGCGCCATGCACGGCGCGTGGTGCTGGGAAGACGTCGCGGCGCGCCTCGTGGCCCGTGGCCACCGGGTGGTGGTGCCCGAGCTGCCCGGCCACGGTCGGCGCGCCGCCGAGGTCGGGCACGCGAGCGCGCTCGCGTACGGGCGCGCGGTCGCGGACGCGATGGCGCAGGCGGGCGTGAGCCGCGCGGTGCTGGTCGGCCACTCGATGGGCGGCCTCGTCATCGCCAAGGCCGCCGAGCTCTGCCCGCAGCGCATCGCCCACCTCGTGTTCCTGGCCGCGGTGGTGCCGGCCGACGGCAGCAGCATCGCGCTCGCCAACATGAGCGCACCCGCGCGCGCCGCGCTCCTGGCCCAGGTGATCGGCCGCGGCGACGGGACGTTCCGCCATCCGGCCGAGACCGCGTGGGCCCGCTGGATGGGCGATTTGCCGCGCCACGACCCGCGGGTGGCGCGGGCCCTGTCCCTGCTCACCCCGCAGGCGGCCCGCCCGTTCTTCGAGCGGGTCGACCTTCGCCGCTTCGACACGCTCGCGATCCCCCGCACCTACATCCGCTGCCGGCGGGACGCGGCGGTGATCCCGGAGCGGGCCGCCGCCAACGCGGCCCGCCTGGGCGTCCGGCCGATCGACCTGGACGCCGCGCACGATCCGATGCTCTCGCAGCCGGAGTCGCTGGTCCGTCTCCTCACCCGTATCGCCTGACCGCCCCGAGGGGGAGCCACCGCATGGACGACGCCCTGAAGGAGACCACGCGCAGGACCGCCCGCATGCTCTTCCACTCCATCAAGAGCGGGGTGGGCTTCGAGACGTGGAAGAAGTTCGACAAGGATCTGGCCCGCGAGCTCAGCATGTTCTTCACCGGCAAGCTCTACAGCCGGGAGGTCATCTCCCAGAAGCAGCGCGAGCTCTGCGCGGTGGCCTCGCTCACGGTGCTGAACCGCCGCAACGAGGTGCGCGCCCACATCCACGCCGCGCTCAACGTGGGCGCGACGCGCCAGGAGGTCGCCGAGGTCATCTTCCAGCAGGTGACCTACGGTGGGATGCCGGTGGTGGTCGAGGCCCTCGACGTCTTCAAGGAAGTCCTCGTCGAGCGGGGCGAGTGGCAGGAGTGACCGCCTCCCCCGCGATCCCGCCCGCGATTCCGGACGTCGTCGTGGCGATGATCCGGGCCGCCGAGGCCGCGGGCGAGATCGCCATGAAGTACTACCGCGGCGGCTTCGAGGTCACGATCAAGGCCGATCAGACCCCGGTGACCCAGGCCGACCGCGAGGCGGAGCAGGCGATCAAGGCGGTCCTGCGGCGCGCGTACCCCGACCACGGCTTCCTCGGCGAGGAGCTCGGGGAGGAAGGGCCGAAGGAGCGCCGCTTCATCATCGATCCGATCGACGGCACCAAGAACTTCATCCGTCGCGTGCCGATCTGGGCGGTGCTGCTCGGCCTCGAGGAGGCGGGCGAGATCACCGCGGGGGTGATGCTCAACCCGGCGCTGGGCGAGATGTTCTGGGCGCGCCGGGGCGACGGGGCGTGGAGCGAGGGCCGCCGGCTGCGCGTGTCCGACTACGACCGGCTCGACGAGGCCACCCTGCTGCACTCCGATCTCCACCTGATGCGGGAAGCGGGGTTCTGGGATCCGCTGATCCGGCTCGTGGACGCCTGCCGCCGCACCCGCGGGTTCGGTGACTACTACGGCTACGGGCTGGTGGCGGCGGGCAAGGCCGAGATCTACGTGGAGACCGATCTCAAGCCGTGGGACGCGGCGCCGGTCAAGATCCTGGTCGAGGAAGCGGGCGGCCGGCTCACCGATTTCTCGGGCCGCCCCACGATCTACGGCGGCTCGGTGCTGGCCACCAACGGCCGGCTGCACGAGCAGGCCCTCGCCCTCCTCCGCCGGTAGCCGCGGCCGGTGCGAGTCGCGCCGCTCCGCCTGATCCGTCCCGCGCCGGCCTCGGCGGCCGCGATCGCCTCGCCGCCCTACGACGTGGTGAGCCGGGCCGAGGCGGCCGCGCTCGCACGGGACAACCCGCTCTCCTTCCTCCACGTCGGCCGCGCCGAGATCGACCTGCCCGACCAGGTGGACCCCCACGATCCGCGCGTCTACGATCGCGCGCGCGAGAACCTGGCCGCGCTGCTCGCCCGGGGTGCACTCGTGCCCGAGGCGGCGCCCGGCTTCTTCCTGTACCGGGAGGTCATGGAGGGGCGGGCCCAGGTGGGCGTGGTGGGCGGCGTGCGCGTGGACGACTACGAGGCCGGGGTCATCCGCCGACACGAGACCACCCGGCCCGACAAGGAGGATGACCGGACCCGCCACCTGCTGGCGCTCGACGCGCAGGCCGAGCCCGTCCTGCTCATGTATCGCGGCCGGCCCGAGATCGACCGGCTCGCGGCCGAGACGATGACGGCTCCACCGCTGCACGACTTCACCGCCGCCGACGGCGTCGCCCACACCGTGTGGCGGATCGCGGACGCGGCTCCCTACGTGACCGCGTTCGCCTCGATCCCGGCGGCCTACGTGGCCGACGGCCACCATCGCTCGGCCGCCGCCGCGCGGGCCGCCCGCCAGCGCCGGGCCGAGCGCCCGGGGGCCGACGCGGCGCACGAGTGGCTGCTCGCGGTGCTCGTGCCCGCGGCTCAGCTCCGGATCCTCGCCTACAACCGGGTGGTGCGGGACGTCGGCGGCCGGCCCGGGCCCAAGCTGCTCGCCGAGCTCTCCACGTGGGGGCCGGTCCGACCCACCGCCGATCCGGTGCCGCCCGAGCCCGGCGTCTTCTGCTTCTACCTGGAGCGCCGCTGGTGGCGGCTCGACCTGCCCGGCGGCTCCATCGACCGGAGCGATCCCATCCGCTCCCTCGACGTGGCGCTCCTGCAGGAGCGGGTGCTGGGGCCGGTGCTCGGCATCGACGACCAGCGCACCGATCCGCGCATCGACTTCGTGGGCGGCATCCGGGGCACCCGGGCCCTCGAGGCTCTCGTCGACGCGGGCGAGGCGGCGCTGGCCATCTCGCTCCACCCCACCACCGTCGAGCAGCTCATGGCGGTGGCCGATCGCGGGCACGTCATGCCGCCCAAGAGCACTTGGTTCGAGCCCAAGCTGCTGAGCGGGCTCTTCGTGCACCCGCTGCACTGAGGGAGGCGCCCCATGTTCGCGCGCATCGGCACCTGGCAGGGCACGGCGGAGGAGCTGGAGCGGTGGATCGTGCGCGGCCGCGAGCAGGTGAAGCCCGCCATCCGGCAGGATCCCGGGCTCAGCGCGGTCTACTGGCTCGTCGACCGGGACGCGGGCAAGGGCCTGATCGTGACGCTCTGGGAGAGCCGCGAGGCGATGGCGGCGAGCGAGCAGGCGCGCGCGGCGCGGCAGGGCGCGACGTCGACCGCGACCGGCGCCACCGTGACCACCGACCGCTACGAGGTCGTGGACTGGCTGACCCCGTGACCGACTATGTCCTGAGCGTCGTGCGGATCTTCGTGACCGACCGGGCCCGCGCCATCCGGTTCTACACCGAGACCGTCGAGATCCCGGCGGTGGTCCGGGACGACGCGGGGGGCTGGGCCCAGCTCGACACCGGGCCCGGGCAGCTGGCGCTCGAACGGGTCGATCCCGGCGACGAGGAGGGCCGCGCGCTCGTCGGGCGATTCGTCGGCGTCTCGCTCGCGGTGGCGGACGTCGAGCTCGCGTACCGGCGGCTGCGGGACCGCGGGGTGGAGTTCCCGGGGCCGCCGGAGCGGCAGGCGTGGGGCGGGCTCCTGGCCCATTTCCGCGATCCGGACGGCAACGTGATCACCCTGGTCGGGCGCGCGCCTTGACAAGCCGCGGGAGGCTGCTCCAGAATCCCGCCAGCGCTCACTGCCCGATTGCCCGTTGTCGCCGACGTGCCCCCACACACGGGAGGAGAAACTCGTGACCACGATCAGCCGGCGTAAGTTCCTCGGGAGGGCGGGATTGCTGGGCGCGGGGGCGGTGCTCGCCGACGGCGCGCGGCGGACGGCCCGCGCGGACAAGCCGATCAACTTCTCGGGGTGGGTGTTCAAGCCCGACACCGTGAAGGACTACGTCGACTTCTACAACAAGAAGCACGGCGGGCAGGTGAAGTACGAGGCGATCCCGTGGGCCACCTACCATTCCACCATGGAGACGCGCGCCTTCGCGGGCGAGGTGGTGGACGTGATGTACTGCAACTCGGCCAACCGGGAGCACTGGTTCGAGAACGGGCTGATCCGGGCCCTCGAC
>DATFAJ010000306.1:0-2906 GCA_035254745.1 Candidatus Methylomirabilota bacterium
GGCAGCTGCACCTGTCGGTCGCGGTCGCCCACGGCTCCGACCTGGGCGCGGTGCTGGCCCTGGTCCGCGAGGTCACGGCCGCCAAGCCTCACGTGCTGCCCCAGCCCGGCGCCGCGATCGGCGTCGCGCAGATCGAGCCCGCCGGGATGCGGATCGGGGTCAACCCCTGGGTGAAGGTGCCCGACGTGGTGGTGGCCGAGGCCGAGATCTACCGGGCCCTGGTGGAGCAGTTCGCCGCGGCCGGGATCGCAGGTCCGCTGCCCCGGCAAGAGGTTCAGCTCGTCAATTCAGGCCATTAGAGACAACCGCCTTTAAGTCGGCAATCAGTTCTTGACATAGCCGGTCGGAATAGTACTATTCGAGCCGTGCATCAGCTTCTGACCCGAGAGCCCTTCGCAACTCCCGCCATCCGCTGCCCGGTCTGCACGACCAAGATCGTCGTGCCCGGCGTGGAGGACGTGGTCGTGAAGAACGCCGTCCTGCGCGTGGATCGGGCGTCCGGGCACGTGGCCGCGAAGTGTCCTCGCTGTAAAGCATGGGTGGACGTACCCCTCCGGTACGTCGGGTAAGGCACTCCTAGACAAGGCGCAAGTCGCAGCATCGAGACAAAAAGCCGAGCGGGAGCCGCGGCGGAACGCGGCCCCCCTCGGCTTTCGCGTTTCTGGAGGACACGACGTGAGCGAGGCCGGGACCGAGACGAAGGCGCAGCGGGTGGAGCGGCTCAAGCGGGAGCTGAACCCGTGGGCCGCGTACGCGGAGATCGAGCGGTTCGCGCGGGAGGGGGTCGGATCGATCCCGCCCGCATGGCTCGGCACCTACTTCCGCTGGTGGGGCATCTACACCCAGGGCGACGGGGTCGGCGCGGTCGGCGGCAAGGGCGGAGAGGGGCGCGCGGTGCCGTACTTCATGCTGCGCATCCGCATTCCCAACGGCTTCCTCACCGCGACCCAGCTGCGGACGGTGGCCGACCTGGCCGACCGCCACGCGCGCGGCATCGCCGATCTCACGGTGCGCCAGAACATCCAGCTCCACTGGGTCGGGATCGAGGCCCTGCCCGCGATCTTCTCGGCCCTGGCCGGCTGCGGGCTGTCGAGCCTCGGCACCTGCGGCGACGTAACCCGCAACATCACCGGCTGCCCGCTCGCCGGCCTCGACGGCGACGAGCTCCTCGACGCCTCGCCGCTGGTGCAGGCCGCGACCGCGATGGTCAACGGCAGCCCCGAGTTCTACAACCTGCCCCGCAAGTACAAGGTCTCGATCACCGGCTGCCGCGTGTGGTGCTCGTATCCCGAGATCAACGACGTGGGCCTCACCGCGGTGCGCGACCCCTACTCGGGACGGGTCGGCTTCTCGCTGCGGGTGGGCGGCGGGCTCTCGACCCGACCGCACCTGGCCCCCCGCCTCGACGCCTTCGTGCGTCCGGAGCAGGCGCTGGCGGTGGTCAAGGGCGTCTCGGAGATCTTTCGCGACAGCGACGTGCTGCGCCAGAACCGCGAGAAGGCCCGGCTCAAGTTCCTCTTCCTGGATCACGGCTGGACCGTCGAGCGCTTCCAGGCCGCGCTCGAGGAGCGGCTCGGGTTTCGCCTCGATCCGGGGGTGCCCGAGGATCTGCCGGACGAGGCCTATCGCGACCACGTCGGCGTCCATCCGCAGAAGCAGGCGGGACTGGTGTATGCCGGGCTGCCGATCCTGCGCGGCCGGCTGACCCCGGACGAGATGCGGGCGATCGCCGACCTGGCCAGCCGCCACGGCTCGGGCGACCTCCGCGCCACCGGCATACAGAACCTGATCGTGGTGAACGTGCCCGCGAACCGGGTGGCCCGGCTCGAGCGCGACGTGGCCGCGGCCGGGCTGCGCCTCGACTGCTCGCCCTTCCGCCGGGGTACCGTGGCCTGCACCGGCAGCGAGTTCTGCAAGCTCGCGCTGACCGAGACCAAGGGCTTCGCCCGCTGGCTCGTGGAGGACCTGGAGGGGCGGTTGCCCGGCTTCCAGGAGCACGTGCGCATCAACGTCACCGGCTGCCCCAACAGCTGCGGCCAGCACTGGATCGCCGACATCGGCATCGAGGGCAAGAAGGTGAAGGTGGACGGCTGCCTCGTGGACGCCTACTACTTCTGCGTGGGCGGGGCGGTGGGCCGGCACCAGTCGGTGGCGCGGCCGATCGGCTACCGCGTGCCCGCGGCCCACGTGCCCGAGGCGGTGGAGCGGCTGCTGCGCGCCTATCTCGCCGGGCGGCGCGACGGGCAGACCTTCCGCGCGTTCTGCGCGGCCCACACCGACGACGAGCTGCGCACCTTCCTGGCCGGAGCCGAGGTCGTCGCGGTGGCGCGGGACAGTCCCGCGGGCCCGGTGCCCCACGGCATCGACGGCTGAGAACCGAACCAACCCAACCGAACAGGAGAGACGACCATGACGCTACGACTCGGTGACACCGCTCCCGACTTCCAGGCCGAGACCACCGCCGGCCCGATCCACTTCCACGAGTGGCTGGGCGACGCCTGGGGCCTGCTCTTCTCCCACCCGCGCGACTTCACGCCAGTGTGCACCACCGAGCTCGGCTACGTGGCGCGCCTGCGCCCGGAGTTCGAGCGACGCGGGGTGAAGGCGATCGGGCTCTCGATCGACCCGGTGGACTCGCACACGGGCTGGGCCGCCGACATCCAGGAGACGCAAGGGCACGCGGTGAACTTTCCGATCATCGCGGACCCGGACCGGAAGGTGGCCGACCTCTACGGCATGATCCATCCCGCTCACGACGAGGTCTACACCGTCCGCACCGTGTTCGTGATCGATCCCAAGAAGAAGATCCGGCTCTTCATCACGTATCCCCAGACCACCGGGCGGAACTTCGACGAGATCCTGCGGGTGGTCGACTCGATGCAGCTCACCGACGGCTATCGGGTCGC
>DATFAJ010000307.1:0-4990 GCA_035254745.1 Candidatus Methylomirabilota bacterium
CGTCGTCGCGCACGTCAACTACCTCTTCTTCCACTCCACGCAGTCCTACATCCACTTCTACCTCCGGCGCTTCGGCCGGACCCGCCCGATCTGCCTCACCCGGACGCCGGAATCGCCGCTGATCGACCCGACCATCACCCCGGCCCTGGCCGCCGATTTCTACCAGTACGGCCAGGCCGCCGCGCGCCACCCCCTGCAGCGCCAGGTCTACGCCGCGGGCCTCGTGGTGCGCCGGCTGCTCGCGCGGATGCCGCCGCGCCTCTCCGATCCGCTGCTACAGGCCCTGCACCGGCGCATCGTCCCGCGCCTGCGTCCCGAGGCGGACGGGGCGCGGTACCTCGCGTGGGCGGGCGACATCCTCGCCCGCCGCCGGGCGCGGCTCATCCACGCCTACTACGGCCCGGTGGGCTGGCGCATGCTCGCGCTCAAGCGGCGCCTGGGGGTGCCGCTGGTGGTGAGCTTCCTGGGCGACGACGTGGCCCCGCAGGTCGGGGAGTGGTGGTCGTGGTGGATCGCGAACGGCGCGGAGCGGCCGGACTGGCCGGCGCGGCTCGCCGAGCTGCTGGCCGGGGGCGACCTCTTCCTGACCGAGGGCCCGGTGCTGCGCCAGCGGCTGCTCGACCTGGGCTGCCCGCCGGAGCGGGTCGTGCTCCAGCGCATCGCGGTCCCGGTGGCCGAGATGCCGTTCCGGGCACGCGCCCCCCGCCCGGGCGAGCCGACGGTCATCCTCTTCGCCGGCCGCTTCGCCGAGCAGAAGGGCCTGGTCTACGCCCTCGACGCGGTGCGCGCGCTGCGCCGGGAGCGGCGGGACTTCGAGCTCCGCATCATCGGCGACGAGACGCTCACCGACGGCACCTACGCGAGCCGCATCTACGCCGACGTGCGGCGACACCGGCTGGGCGACTGCGTGCGGATGCTGGGCTTCCTCAACCGGCGCGACTACATCCGGGAGATGGAGCGGGCCGACATCTTCCTCCATCCGAGCGTGACCGCGGAGAACGGAGCCAGCGAGGGCGGAGCCCCCACCACGATCCTGGAGGCGCAGGCGCTCGGCATGCCGGTGGTCTCGACCTACCACTGCGACATCCCCAACGTGACGGTTCCCGACCGGAGCGCGCTGCTGGTGCCGGAGCGGCAGAGCGCCGATCTCGCGCGCGCCCTCGGCTGGCTCCTCGACCACGGCGAGCGGTGGGCCGAGATGGGCCGCGCGGGCCGCGCCCACATGGAGCGGCACCACGACGCGGATCGCGAGGCGCCGGCCCTCGAAGCGCGGTACCTGGCGCTCCTGAACGAGCCGATCGCCCCGTGATATCGTAGCCGCGCCTGGCCAAAGGAGGCCGTCATGAGCGCATCCCTCTCGGTCCTGAACCCGGTCGGCTTCGCGCCCCGGATCACGCGGAAGGCGCTGGCCCCGCGCCTCGACACCCTCGACGGCAAGACGGTCTACCTGGTGGACTGCCGCTTCGACGACTCCGACGTCTTCCTGAAGCAGATGCAGGCGTGGCTCGCCCAGCACATGCCCGCGGTGAAGACCGTCTTCAAGCCGATCTCGAGCGTCTACCTCAACGACGACCCCGCCACCTGGGAGGAGATCCGGGCGCGGGGCCACGCGGCCATCGTCGGGGTCGGCCACTGAAGCACCTGCGCGCCGGCGGTCGCCGCGCACGCGATGACGATCGAGGCCCGGTACGGCGTCCCCACCGTGGCGGTGCACACCGACAAGTTCGACCGGGTGGTCCGGGCGGTGGCGGCCCAGAACGGGATGCCCGGCCTGCGGCAGGCCTTCGTTCCACAGCCGGTGATGGGCAAGACCGCGGCCGAGCTGCGCGCCTACGTCGAGGGGCCCGACGCCGTCACCAAGCGCCCGGTCATGCAGGAAATTGTCGAGGGCCTCACCCGCCCCCTCGACGACGCGGACGACCCCGCGATCGAGTTCGACCGCTCCACCCCTCGGCTGGTCGCGCCGGACACCGAGGAGCGGCTCCACCGCCTCTTCCTCGACAACGACTGGACCGACAAGCTCCCGATCGTGCTCCCCACCGAGGAGCGGGTGGCCGCGATGCTGGCCGGCACCACGCGGAAGCCCGACGAGGTGGTGGGCCGCATGCGCCCCACCCACTTCCGCGAGGCGTGGGAGTACACCGTCGAGAAGGTCGCGGTCAACGCGGTCATGGCGGGGGCGGTGCCGGCCTACTTCCCGGTGATCCTGGCCCTCGCCGCGACCGGGGTGAGCGCGCGCGGCAGCAGCTCGAGCTCGCTCGCCAGCATGGCGGTGGTCAACGGGCCGGTGCGCCACGAGATCGGGATGAACGTGGGCATCGGCGCGCTCGGCCCCCACAACCACGCCAACGCCACCATCGGCCGGGCCTACGGCCTGCTCTCCCAGAACCTCCAGGGCGGCTCGACCCCGGGCATCACCTACATGGGCTCGATGGGCAACAACTACGCGTACAACAGCGTGACCTTCGGCGAGAACGAGGAGCGGAGCCCCTGGGAGCCGTTCCACGTCCAGCACGGCAGCCGGCCGGGCGACAGCGCGGTCAGCGTGTTCACCGGCTGCCGTTCCACCGCCTTCACCCTGGGGCTGCGCGAGAAGCACTGGCGCGAGCACGTCCGTAACATGCTGCGCGGGATGGATCCCCACACCCCGCCGACGCTGCTGCTCGATCCCATCACCGCGCGGCAGTTCGTCGACCGCGGCGGCTTCCTCGGCAAGGACGCCCTGATCGACTGGCTCCACGACAACGCGCGCATGCCGGCCGGCGAGTACTGGGACTATCAGCTGGTGCAGAACTACCTCTATCCCCGGGCGACCTTCGGCGAGGAGCCGTGGGCGTCCAAGCTCACCGCCGCACCCGACGAGCTGATCCCGATGTTCCGTCGGGAGGACATCCACGTCGTGGTGGTGGGCGGCGAGACCAACGGCTACTGGCGCATCATGGGCTGCGCGTACCAGAAGACGCTCTCGGTAGACGCGTGGCGATGAGCGCGGAGAGACCATGAAGCTGTCCGTCGAGTTCCCCAGCGTGTCCTACCGGGAGGGCCCGGCCGCGGTCGTCGAGCTCACCCGGGCCATCGAGCGCATCGGCTACGACCACATCGACATCTTCGACCACGTGGTGATGGGCGTGCCGATCGAGGGGCGGGAGCGCGGCCCCTACAATCCCCAGATGCCGATCCTCGAGGCCCTGATGACGCTCGCCTACATGGCCGCGGTCACCACGCGAGTGACCCTCGGCACCGAGGTGCTGGTCCTGCCGCAGCGCCAGCCGACCCTGGTGGCCAAGCAGGTGAGCACGCTCGACACGCTCTCGGGCGGCCGGGTGCGCCTCGGGGTCGGAGTGGGCTGGCAGGAGTCGGAGTACGAGGCGCTCGGCGAGCGCTTCCGCGACCGCGGGGCGCGGATGGACGAGGCGATCCGGCTCCTGCGGGCGTACTGGACCGACGCCGAGGTCACCCTGGCGAGCGCGCACTACCCGACGGTCTCGATGGCGATGGAGCCGAAGCCGCCGCAGGGCGGTCGCCTGCCGATCTGGATCGGCGGCCTCTCGGAGGCCGCGTTCCGCCGCGTGGGCCGGCTCGGGGACGGCTGGCTCGCGAGCCGGGTCACCGACGCGGCCGGCGCGCGCCGGGCCATCGAGACCATCCACCGTCACGCCGAAGCGGCCGGGCGCGATCCGGCCGCCATCGGGCTGCAGAGCATGGTGGCGCCCCCGCCGCGCGACGCGGCGGGCAAGACCTTCTACGGCGACCACGACCAGGTGGTGGCCCGCGTGGCCGCGCTGAAGGCGATGGGGTTCGGCTGGGTCGCGCTCAACGCCACCGCGATCTTCCAGGCCGGCGCGCGCTCCGTCGCGGCCATGACCGCGGAGCTCCACCGGCTGCACGATCGCATCCGCGCCGAGGTCGGCTGAGCCGCACTTGACCCCGCCCCCGCAGGTGATGGCGCTGGGGAGCGCCCTGTGCGCCGCGTGCGCCACCCTCCTCATCCAGCGCGGGCTCCAGCGCTCCAACTTCTACGCGGGCGCCTGGATCAACGTGGTGGTCGGCGCGATCGCGGCCTGGTCGGCGACGCTGCTGATCGTGCCGTGGCAGGCCTATACCTGGCGCGCGGTCCCCTACTTCGTCTTCTCGGGCGTGGTCGGCACGGCGGGAGGGCGGCTCTTCCGCGTGCTCGCGATCCAGAAGGTCGGCGCGCCGGTGGCGGCCGCGATCAACAACCTGGCTCCCCTGGTGGCGACCATCCTCGCCATCCTCGTGCTGGGCGAGCACGTCACGCTGCCGATCCTGGGCGGCACCCTGGTCATCGTGGCGGGGACGATCCTGCTCTCGCTGAGCGGCCGCTACGTGGGCTTCCGCCCGCGCGACCTGGTCTACCCCTTCATCGCCGCCTCGTGCTTCGGCACCGTCGCGATCGTGCGCAAGCTCGGGCTCAGCACCGCGGGCCCGCTCTTCGACGCCGCGATCAACGTCAGCGCGGCCCTGATCGCGTCGACCACGTTCGTGGTCGCGTCCGGCCACCTGACCTCGCTCCGCTGCGACCGCCGGAGCCTCGGCTGGTTCGTGGCGGGCGGCATCGCGGAGAACAGCGGCGTCTTCCTGATCCTGCTCGCGCTCGGATTCGGCGACGTCAGCGTGGTGATTCCGCTCGCGGGCACCGCGCCGCTCTTCGTCCTGCTCATCACCTACTTCATGCCGAAGGAGGCCGCGCGCCTGCACTGGCGGCTGGTCGCGGGCGCGGTGATGATCGTCTTCGGCGTGATGGTCCTGACCCGCTGAGCCAGCAAGTTCCTGTCTGTCAGATGACACCGTTTGTCATCAGGGGCAGCCCAGAGGCTCCGTCTCGACCATGAGCGCACTCCAACTCTGCGCGGATACAGCATTTCTCGTCCTGATCGCCACGGCACTCCCCTTGCACGACCACGGAACCGTAGGAACCAATGAAAACCGTAGGAGCAGACCAAATGGGGCCCTTCCGGACACGGCAGGC
>DATFAJ010000308.1:0-3647 GCA_035254745.1 Candidatus Methylomirabilota bacterium
GGGGCGTCCTCTTGACCCCGTCCGGAGGCCCCGCGATGATGGGCAGGCGTCGTGCGCGCTATTCCGAGGAGGTCCCGATGAGCACCGTCGACACCCGCCGCCTCTCCATGCCGATCGGCGAGGCCATGTTCACGCAGCGCTCGATCCGCCGCGTCCGGCCCGACCCGATCCCCACGGAGGATCTCCGCCTCATCCTCGAGGCCGCGGTGAAGGCCCCGAACGGCGGCAACAACCAGGTGGGGCGCTTCCTGATCGTGAACGACCGCGCGAAGATCCGCGAGTTCGGCGCGCTCTACAAGGAAGCGTGGTGGGCCAAGCGCTGGGACGATCACAAGTGGACGAAGCCGGAGGACATCCCCCTCACCGACAAGAACCACCGCTCCGCGATGGGCCTGTCGGAGGACATGAAGGACGTGCCCTGCGTGGTATTCGCGTTCACCGCGCCGGGCGGCGGGGCCAACTCGGTGATCCCCGCCTGCCAGAACCTGATGCTGGCCGCGCACGCCCTCGGCATCGGCTCGCTGCCCACCACGCTGCACGCGAAGGTCATGGACCGCTTCCACGCGATGTTCGACATCCCCAAGGAGATGACCTTCCACTTCTGCATCCCGCTCGGCTACCCGGCCGTGAAGTACGGCCCCAGCAAGCGGCGGCCGACGTCGGAGACCACCTCGCTCAACCGCTGGGGCGGGGCGGTGCCGTGGGCGTGATCCGCAAGCCCGCGGTCAGCCTCGCCGCGGTTCCCGGCCGGCGCAAGGCCACCGTCGAGATGGCCAAGCGCCTGGAGGAGGAGGGCTTCACCGGCATCTACTGCCCGAGCCTGGGCGACGGGCTCGGCCTCTGCGAGGCGATCGCGCTCGCCACCCGCACGATCCCGTTCGGCACCAGCATCGCCAACATCTACACGCGCCACGCCCTCGACTTCGCCCAGACCGCGGCCCTGATCCACGAGCTGTCGGGCGGCCGCTTCCGCTTCGGGGTCGGCATCAGCCACGGGCCCACCCACGATCGCCTCGGCATCAAGCCGGGCAAGCCGCTCGAGGACATGCGCCGCTTCGTCCAGGACCTCCGAGCCGGCGCCAAGCTGGCCGGCGAGCTGCCCCCGGTCACGCTGGCGACGCTCAGAAAAAAGATGACCGGCCTCGCGGCCGAGATCGCCCAGGGCGCGGTGTGGGCCAACGCGGCGCGCTCGCACATGCCCGCGTCGCTCGAGGCCCTGCCCGCCGCCGCGCGCACCGGGTCCGACTTCTTCATCGGCAACATGGTGCCGACCTGCATCGACGCCGACCGCGCCGCCGCCGCCGCGGTGAACCGCCGTACCCTGACCGGCTACGTCAAGCTGCCGAACTACCAGAACTACTGGATCGAGGCCGGGTTCGAGGAGGAGATGGTGGCGATCCGGAAGGCCATCGCGGCGGGTCAGGACGACAAGATTCCCTCGCTCATGTCCGACCGCTGGCTCTCCCAGGTCACCCTCTACGGCAGCGCGTCGGAGGTGCGCGACGGCGTGGAGGCCTGGTACGCGGCGGGCGTGAAGACGCTGATCATGGTGCCCTCTTCCACCAAGGGCAACCAGATGGTCGCGCTGCAGGAGCTGATCGACCTCTTCCGCTGACGCCGCCTCAGGGATTCGCGGCCAGGAACGCGCGGGCCTGGGTGAGATCGGGTCGCGCGTCGCCGGCGCCCGCCATGTCGACCAGCTTGACGTAGTAGTGCCGGGCCTTCGCCCGATCGCCGCTCTGCACCGCGGCGCGGGCCGCCCCCGCGTAGCCCCGGAAGCGCCCGGGCTCGCGGAGCTGGGCGGTCTCGAGCTCCTTCAGGGCCTCCGCGGGACGCCGGAGCTCGAGCAGCATGTCGCCGAGCAGCTCGCGGGCGGGCAGGATGCGCCCCGGGGTCACGATGTGCTTCTCGCTGTGATCCTCCGCGTCGGCCGCGCTCCGCATCAGGGCGACCGCGTCGTCCGACTTGCCCCGCGCGAGCGCGGCCCACGCGGTCACTCCGAGGCGGCTCACCTCGACCTCGGCGGCCCAGTACTCGTTCTTCGCGGCCTTCAAGGCATCCCGCAGCCGCGTCAGCTCCTGGGCCGCCCGGTCGGCCTCCGCCGCGTCGCCGGTGCGGGCCGCGCCGATGCCCCGCGCGAAGTGGGTCAGCGCCTCCGTGAACGGAAACGCGCTCGGGGTCGGCTCGAGCTTCGCGGCCGCCGCCCAGTCGCCGCGCTCGATCGCGTAGCGGGCGGGCATGGCGGCCAGGGCGTAGGGCGCGGCGAAGCGCGTGAACCGCGCGATCTGGCCACGCTCGTCGACCACCCGGCGCGCGTCCGTATCGCGCGCGAGCTGCAGGTAGGCGTAGACCATGTAGTCCATCGCGTGGGCCTGCTCGTCGCCGTCGCCGTCGCGGCGGGCCGCCGCGGCGGAGCGGGTGTTGGTCTCGGCGGACTCGGTCCAGAGCCCGACGCGCGTGAAGATGTGCGACGGCATGTGCAGCGCGTGCGGCGCGGCGGGGGCGATGCCCGCGTAGCGGCGCGCCGCCGGCACTCCCTTCGGAGCGATCGGCGGGGCGTCGTAGCTGTGGATCAGGTAGTGGGCGACCCCGGGATGGTCGGGATGCTTCACGAACTGCTTCTCGAGGATGTCGGCCGCGGTCAGGTAGGCCTTGTAGGTCTGGTCGGACAGCGACTGCGTCCCCGCCAGATACAGCGCGTAGAAGATCTGCGCCTCGTCGTCACCCGGATAGCGGGCGGCGAGCGCCTCGAAGGCCCGGGCCCGGTTCTGCTGGCGAATGCGCTCGGGACGGTTGGCCCAGTCCTCGTAGTACGCCCCGACCGCCTCGATGTAGTCGCGCTCACGCTGGGTCTTCGCCCCGATCCGCCGACCCTCGTCGAGGGCGGCCTGCGCGCGCTCCGCCCATTCCTTGGTGGGCCCGATGCTCGCGAGCGGGTTGTTCATCAGGAGCGCCGCGATGCCCCAGGTCGCGATGGCGCACGACGGGTCCTGGGCGAGCACGTCCCGGAAGGCCCGCTCGCCCGGGCCGTAGTTGAAGGAGTGCAGCATGGCGACCGAGCGCAGGAACGCCTCCTGCACCGCCGGCGCACAGGAGTTCGGGAAGTCGACGGTCCCGAAACGCTCCGGAGCCTGCGCCCGGCCGGTGGCCGGCGCGAGCGATAGGAGTGCGAGGCCCAGCATCACGAGCCGTGTCGAGGTCCGCATGTTCATGGTGGTCTCCTGCCTGGATCCTATCCCAGCTCGGCCAGGATCTCCTTGCGATGCTGATCGAGCGACGGCGCCACCGCCCGCGGCGTCCCGCTGCGGAGCGGCGGCAGGCCCGGGACCTGGGGCACCGGCACGCGGCCGATCCCCGGCTGCTCGATCCACGTGACCGCCCCGATCGCCTTCACGTGTGGGTCGTCGAGGAACTCGAGGTAGGTGTTCACCCGCTGGTGCATGAGCCCCGCCGCGCGCAGCCGCGCCGAGAGATCCGCGGTGGTGCGCCCGGCGAACGCGGGATCGAGCAGCGCGTTGAGGGCGGTCACGTTCGCGAAGCGCGCGTCGTTGGTGGCGAAGCGGGGATCGCCCTTGGCCGCGGGGATCTCGAGCGCGTCGCAGAGCACCGGGAAGTCCGCGTCGCGCAGGATCGTCAGGTTGATCCAG
>DATFAJ010000309.1:0-3023 GCA_035254745.1 Candidatus Methylomirabilota bacterium
TGCTCGAGGAGGCCTTCCGGGTCCGGGGCGAGACGATCCGCGACATGCAGGTCTTCGCGGTCGAGCACCGGGTCGAGCGGACCGGCTGCGCCCTGGCCGCGGTGACGCTCCTCTCCGAGGACGACCTGATCCCGAGCGGGGGTTAGCGCCGGCTGTTGATCCCGGCTGAGCCCCGCTTCATCGCCTGCCGGGCCTCCCTCCCGGATGCCGGGATCGTGCTCTTCGGCATCCCCTTCGAAGGGCGCGTGAACCTCCGCCGCGGGGCCGACCACGGCCCCCGCGAGCTCCGGCTCGCCTCCGACTCCATCGAGACCTACTCCCCGTTCCTCGGACGCGACCTCGAAGACCTGGCCATCGCCGACCTGGGCGACTGCGAGCTGGGCGACGGCTCACCCCGGGAGCAGCTCGCGCGGGCCCGGGAGGAGATCCGGAGCTTCTGGCGGCCCGGCCTGCGGCCGGTCATGCTGGGTGGCGACCACACCGCCACGCTCCCGGTCATCGAGGTGCTGGCGCCGGCGATCCCCGACCTGCGCATTCTCCAGCTCGACGCGCACCCGGACCTCCGCGACGAGTTCCTGGGGGAGCGCTACAACTACGCTTCGGCCATGGCCCGGGTGATGGACGTGGTCGCCCCGGAGCGCGTCTATCAGGTCGGCATGCGGACGGGCGCCCGGGAGGAGTACCAGCGCAAGGCACCCCATCTGTTCCCGGCCCACCGGGTGAGGCCGCTCGAGGCGGTCCGGAGCCTGCTCCCCGAGCTGCGGGCGCACCCGCTCTACGTGACCATCGACGTCGACGTGCTCGACCCGTCGGAGGCGCCCGGCACCGGCGCGCCCGAGCCCTGCGGGATCACCGCCGCCGAGCTGGTGGAGATCATCCGCCTCCTGGCCCCCTGCGACGTCGTGGGCACCGACCTCATGGAGGTCGCCCACACCTGGGACCCCTCGGGCCGCACCGGCATCACCGCCTCCTGGATCCTCCGCGAGGCCATCCTCACGTGGTGGGGCGCGTGAAGCCCTGCGCGCGGAATCCGGCCGCGGAGCCGTCCAAGATCGATCGACCCGCGGAGCCACGCCTGACCAGCCCCGTCAGGCTAGACCACGGTCAACATGGCTCAGCCATGTTGAAGCTGAAGAAGAAAAGTCCCCGATGACCGCTCCCAGCGGGTCGCACAACCAGTACTCCGCCCCCCGCTACTACGAGATCGCCTTCGACATGAACCGGCGGCAAGAGGTGAACTTCCTCGTTCACTGCTTCCGCCGCTACGCCCGCCGCCGCGTCCACTCGGTGCTCGACATCGCCTGCGGCACCGGCCCGCACCTCATCCGCCTGGCCGAGCGCGGCTACGCCATGTCGGGGCTCGACCTCTCGCCCCAGAACATCGCCTTCCTCCGCGAGCGCGCCGCCGGCAAGGGGCTCGAGGCCGACCTGCTGGTGGCGGACATGACCCGCTTCAAGCTCCGGCGCCCGGTGGACGCGGCGATCTGCATGCAGGACTCCCAGGGCCACCTGCTCACCAACGAGGCGCTGCTCGCCCACCTCCGCTGCGTGGCGCGGAGCCTCAGGAAGGGCGGGCTCTACGTCTTCGACCGCTACATGTGCTCGTCGTGGACCGACCCGGCCCGTCGCTGGTCGTGGACGCGGCGGCGGGGCCGCGCCACGGTCCGCGCCACCTTCGAGGCCCTCAAGGACCTGAACCCGGTCACCCAGACGTTCTTCGAGGACATGGAGCTCGAGGCCCACGAGGACGGTGTCCGCCGGGTGTATCGCCAGCGTCACGCCTCGCGGATGGTCTTCCCGCAGGAGCTCCGCACGCTCGTCCAGCTGGCCGGCGGCTTCGACCTGGTCGAGTGGTTCTACGGCTTCAAGCCTCACCTGCGTCTCGACCAGGCCCACCATCCCCTGCTGATGGTCGTCGTGCTGCGGAAGCGGTAGCCTGGCCAGCCTGATCCTCAAGCGCGGCGCGGAGCGCCGGATCCGGTCCGGGCACCCGTGGATCTACCGCGGCGAGGTCGGCGACCTGAAGGGCACCTGGTCCGCGGCCGCCGCGGTCGACGTCGCCGACGCGACCGGTCGGTACCTCGGCCGGGGCTTCTACAGCCCGCGCTCCTCCCTGGTCTGCCGCCTGCTCACCCGCGCCGACGAGTCGATCGACGCCGCGTTCTTCCACCGCCGCCTCGAGGCCGCGCGGGAGTACCGGCGCGCCGCCGGCCTCGTGGGCTCCGCCTACCGGCTGTGCTGGAGCGAGGCCGACGGCCTGCCCGGGCTGGTCGTGGACCGCTACGGGCCGGTGAGCGTCGTCCAGTGCCTGACGCTCGGCATGGCGCGTGTCGCCGACTGGGTCCGCGAGGCGCTCGAGCGGCTCTTCCCGGGCGACCCGATGCTACGGCTCGACGATCCCACCGCCGCGCGCATCGAGGGCTTCGAGCCGGTGCGGGAGACCTACCCGACGGAGCTGGTCGTCGAGGAAGGGCCGGCGCGCTTCGCGGTCGCGCTCGGCTCGGGCCACAAGACCGGCTTCTACCTGGACCAGCGCGACAACCGCAAGCTGTTCGCCGACACGGTGCGCCACTTCGGCTACCAGCGCGTGCTCAACTGCTACTGCTACACCGGCGGCTTCAGCGTCGCCGCGCTGGCCGGCGGTGCGGGCCATGTGACGAGCGTCGATTCATCGGCGCCGGCGCTGGCGCGCGCCGACGCGCATGTCGCGCTCAACGGCTTCGACGCCGCGCGCCACACGAGCGTCGATGCCGACGTGAACCAGACCTTGCGCGCGAGCCTGGAGCAGGGCGCGAGCTTCGATGCGATCGTGCTCGACCCGCCGAAGTTCGCGCCGACCGCGTCGCATGCCGAGCGTGCGGCGCGCGCCTACAAGGACATCAACCGCCTCGCGCTCAAGCTGCTCGAGCCTGGCGGTGCGCTGTTCACCTTCTCGTGCTCGGGCGGCATCAGTGCTGACCTGTTCCACAAGATCGTTGCCGGCGCGGGGCTCGATGCGGGCGCCGACGGCTTGATCTACGCGC
>DATFAJ010000310.1:0-2153 GCA_035254745.1 Candidatus Methylomirabilota bacterium
GTTGGCGCCGTTGTCGATCTTGGCCTGCGCCCGCTCGGCGGCGCCGGGGCCGCACGCCCGGCCGAACTCGCAGAAGCGGCAGTCCTCGTCCTGGTTCGGCGAGTGGACGAAGGCGCCCGCCGCGAGCAGGTCGAAGAGGTCGCGCAGCACCGCCGCGACCAGCGCCGGGGCGGAGGCCGGCCGCACCTGCCGCTCCCGCCGGCCCCGCGTGGTGGGGAAGTAGTACGAGCCGACCACGCGCGCCTGCCCGTCGCGCTCGCGCAGCAGCTCGGCGGCGGCGAGGGCGTAGAGCGCGTGCTGGAGCTGTCGCCCGCCCGCGAAGGTGGCGTCGAGCCCGCCGGGCAGGAACGCGCTCCCCGTCTTGTAGTCGACGACCTCGTAGGTGCCGTCGGCCAGCCGGTCGATGCGATCCATGCGCCCGCGCAGCCGGAAGCGAAGCCCGGCGCCCAGGTCGATGGTGATCGGCTCCCGCCGGCCGAGCGCCTCGCCCTCGGTCGCGCCGCCGAAGGCCACCTCGAAGCCGAGCGGCCGCCGCTCGCGACGGTCCTCGGCCTCGAACTTGAGGAAGAGCGCCAGGTCGGCCTGGAGCTCGCGGGCCTCGCGGTCGAAGACGCCGTCCGACGGAGGCGGGACCAGCGCCCGGTGCTCGGCCAAGGCCTGCTCGCCCAGCACGCGCAGCCGGGCCCCGTGCCGGGCCGGATCGGGGGTCTCGCTCCGGTCCCGGATCTCGCGCATGATCGTCGCGTAGAGATCGTGCAGGATCGATCCGCGGGTCATCGGATCGAGCCACACGTCGGGATTGGGCTCCGAGTCGTCGATGGGATCGAGCCCGAGCCCGCGCTGGAGAAAGTAGCGGAACGGGCACTTGGCGAGATCCTCGAGGCTGGTGGGTGACACGACCGCGCCCGACACGCGCGGATCCAGACGCGGCCCCGCCTCGGTCACGAGCCCGTCGTGGGCGGTGAAGGCATCCGAGGCCCGCTCGATCTCGGCCGCCGCGCCCCGCGCCAGGTCGGGGAAGCCTTCGCGCACCGCGGGCAGCACGGCGGCGTCGGCCCCTCGCAGGCTCGCGAGCCACCAGCCCGCGTCGCTCAGCGCCTGGTCCGGCCCGGCCGGCACCGCGGAGACGGGCTCCCCCATCTCCTTCACCAGCCGGTCGTAGGTCCAGCTCTCCCCGGGCTTCAGCACGCGCACCGCCTGGAGCAGGAGCCACGACGGGAACGTCTCGCGCGCCTGGCGCAGGTCGCGGCAGGAGTAGCTCAGGCAGACGCGGCCGCCCAGGCTGCCCAGGCGCGACACGATGCGGTAGAGCGCCTCGCCCACGCGGTCCTCCGAGGTGCGCAGCGCGGGGTCGACGCGCGCTCGCTCCGCGTCGAGCAGCACCGGATCCTCCACCAGCGCGGGGAACACGCCGCCCTCCTCGAGGGCGATCACGAACGTGCGCGGTCGCCCGGCGTGGCCCGCGTCGGCCAGGGTGGTGACGTGCAGGTGCCCCGGTCGCGCGCGGTCGCCGCCCACCGTGAGGCCCTCGAAGCGCCCGCGGATCAGCGCGAGGGCGTCGGACGCCGGGCGCGCCAGGTCGCCGAGCGCCCGCAGGTCGGCGAGCGCCTCGGTGAGCGCCACCGCGGCCTCGCCGTCCAGATCGCTGGCCTTCCGCGCGAAGGTCTTCACGAACGCGACCGCCGCCTCGAGCCACCGCCAGAGCGGCGCGACGCCCGGCTCGGGCACGAGGGCCAGCAGGGCATCGGTCCACGTCTTGAGCCGCGCGGCCTGCGCGCCCCGCTCGCGGTACCGGGCCCGCTCCTCGTCGGCGCGCTCGGGATCCTCCGCCCGGGCCTCCCAGCTCTCGGTCAGGCGGCCCAGCGCGGCGGCGTAAGTCTGCCGGCCCCACGTGGCCTGGGCCCGCGCCAGCAGCCGCGCGGCCTGGCCCGCGGTCAGCCCGTCGGCGTCGAGGCGCACGTCGCCCGACTGGAGCATGCGCCGCAGCCGGCTCGCGGCGAGCCCGCCCGCCACCCACTCGCCGAAGGCGAGCAGCGCCCGGCCCGGCCGGGTGAGCGCGACCGGGATGCCCGGCCCGATCGTCACCGGCCACTCGTGGCGCTGCGCCTTCTCCCAGACCAGCGCGGCCTGCTCGGGCATGGGGCAGGCGATCT
>DATFAJ010000311.1:0-4112 GCA_035254745.1 Candidatus Methylomirabilota bacterium
CCGGGCGGCGAAACCCTCGCGCTGATGCGCGCCGCCGACGCGGCCAAGGCCCTCGAGGAGCTGCGCGCGAGCGGCTTCTGGCGGGAGGGCTCGCTGCGCGCGCGCCCCCTGCTCCACGTCCTCTAGGCCCCTCCCCGGGCCTCGCCCTCTCGCCCGCCGCGCGCCGATTTTTCGGGGTTGACAGGCCGTGCGATGATTAGGTATACCTAACCCGTCGGCTATCACCGCCCTAAGGATGAACGGAAAGCCGCACGAATGACACCATCGCTGCCCGGCTCCCGGAGTGCTCCCCGATGATCCTCTGTCTCTGCCGCGGCGTCTCCGATCACACCGTCCACGCCGTCATCTCCGCCGGGGCCCGCTCGGTGGAGGCGATCGAGCGCGCGTGCGGCGCGGGGGGCGACTGCGGCGCCTGCAGCGAGGCCCTGGCGTGTCTGGTCGAGCGGGTCCGCGAGAGGCACTATAGTGGCGCGAACGCGGTCCACTAACGTCCTCACGGAGGCGCGCGATGAAGGGACACGACCAGGTGGTGACCTTGCTCAACGACGTCCTCACGGCGGAGCTGACCGCCATCAACCAGTACTTCATCCACGCGCGCATGTGCGAGAACTGGGGCTACAAGCGCCTGTGGAAGAAGCTCCGCGAGGAGTCGATCGGTGAGATGCGCCACGCCGACCGGCTCATCGAGCGCGTCCTCTACCTGGACGGCGTGCCCAACGTGCAGCGGCTCGGCAAGGTGAACGTGGGCCAGACCGTCCCGGAGCAGCTCCGGCTCGATCTCGAGCTGGAGCGTGCCGCGGTCGCCGCGCTCAACGCGGGGGTCGAGCTCTGCCGGGGGGCGGGCGACAACGGCAGCCGCGACCTGCTCGAGGACATCCTCAAGTCGGAGGAGGATCACATCGACTGGATCGAGGAGCAGCTCGAGCTGATCAAGCAGGTCGGCGAGGCCCACTACCTCGCGCAGCAGATCAAGGAAGAGGACGCGTGATCGACGACTCCGGCGAGCCGGCCGCCGCCCGCGAGGCGACCTCCGGCCCCGCGGTCCGCATCGTGAGCACCGAGCTCTTCCGGGGCCGGCGCCAGATCGTGATCGTCCACCGGGGCCAGGAGTACCGGCTCCACATCACGAAGGCCGACAAGCTCATCCTGACCAAGTAACCGCCGCGAGCCCTTCGTGTCCCAAATCGAAACGCGCATCACGACCCTGAGCCGGCCCCTCGCGCTGCTGGCCCTGGCGATCGGCCTGGCCGCGGGACCGGCGATGGCCGACGAGCCCGATCCCTTCGCCCCCATCCTGCACGCGCTCGACTACCTGGCCGTCGACTACGCGGGCGCGGTCAAGGACGGCAAGATCCTGGACCAGGGCGAGTACGACGAGCAGGTCGAGTTCGCCGCCTCCGTGCCCACATTGATCGCCGGCCTGCCCGCCCGCCCCGAGCGCGCCGCGCTCGAGGCCACCGCGGCCGGCCTCCTCGCCGCGATCCGCGCCAAGCGCTCCGCCGGCGAGGTGGCGGCGGTCGCGGGCGATCTCCGGCGGCGCATCATCGACCTCTACGAGGTTCGCGTCGCCCCGCGCCAGGTGCCGGACCTCGCCCCCGCCGCCGCCGACTTCACCACCCACTGCGCGGTCTGCCACGGCGCGACCGGTCGCGGCGACGGGCCCGGGGCGAAGGGCCTGACCCCGCCGCCCGCCGATCTCACCGACGCGCGGCGCATGGACGAGCTCAGCCTCTTCAGCCTCTACAACACGATCACGCTCGGGATCAAGGGCACCGCCATGACCGGCTTCGCGCCGCTCGGCGAGGCGCAGCGCTGGGGCCTGGCGTTCTACGTGAGCACGCTGGCCACGCCCGCGGCGGAGCGGGAGCGGGGGGCGCGCCGGTGGAAGGACGGGGCGGAGCGGAGCGAGCTGCCCGACCTGCGCGCCCTGGTCATGGCCACCCCGAAGGAGGTGGCGGCCCGATCGGGCGGCGACGGCGCCGCGGTGCTGGCCTATCTCCGCAGCGCGCCGGGGGCGCTCGCGGCCGCCCACGAGTCCCCCCTCGACCTGAGCGTGCGCCTCCTCGGCGAGAGCCTCGCCGCCTACCGGCAGGGCGACACCGCGCGCGCGCACCAGCTCGCGATCACCAGCTACCTCGAGGGGTTCGAGCTGGTGGAGGCGCCGCTCGCCGCGGTCGACGGCGGGCTCAAGAACCGGGTCGAGGGCGAGATGCTGCGCTATCGCACCCTGATCCAGTCCCGCGCGCCGCGCGACGTGGTGGAGGCGGAGGCGCGTACCATCCTCTCGCTGCTCGAGACCGCTCGCCGGCGGCTCGACGCGGCGCGGCTGTCGCCGGTGACCACGTTCAGCAGCGCGCTCGTCATCCTCCTGCGGGAAGGCCTCGAGGCGATCCTGGTGCTGGCCGCCCTCGTGGCGATGCTGATCAAGTCGGGGCGCCGCGAGGCGCTGCGCTACGTGCACGCGGGCTGGATCGCGGCGCTCGTCCTCGGAGCGGTCACCTGGGTGGCCGCCTCGTACGTGGTCACGCTGAGCGGGGCCAGCCGCGAGGTCACCGAGGGCGTCACCGCGCTGCTCGCCGCGGTCATGCTGCTCTACGTCGGCTTCTGGATGCACCGCCACGCCCACGCGGCCCGCTGGAAGGCCTTCATCGAGACGAAGGTCGAGGCCGCGCTCTCCGGCCGCACCCGGTGGGCGCTCGCCTCGATCGCCTTCCTCGCGGTCTATCGCGAGGCGTTCGAGACCGTGCTCTTCTACCAGGCGCTCTGGATCGAGGCCGACGCGTCCGGACGCCTGGCGGTGGCGGGCGGCTTCGCGGCGGCCGCGGTGGCGCTCGCGCTCCTGGCCTGGCTGATCCTCAAGATGGGGCTGCGCCTGCCGGTGGGCTGGTTCTTCGGCGTGGGCTCGGCCCTGCTGGCGGTGCTGGCGGTGGTGCTGGCCGGCAAGGGCATCGCCGCGCTCCAGCAGGCGGGCCGGCTTCCCATCGGGCCGCTCGACCTGCCCCCCATCCCGTCGCTCGGCGTGTATCCGACCTGGCAGGGCGTGCTCACCCAGCTCGCCCTGGTGGTGGTGATCCTCGCCGCCTTCACCTACTCCCGGCGCCGCCTGCGACATGCCGCCTGAGGTCCACGCGCTCCTCTTCGATACCTACGGCACCGTGGTCGACTGGCGCAGCGCCGTGCTCGAGGCGCTCGAGGCGCTCGGACGCTCGCGCGGCCTCGCGGTGGCGTGGCAGGCGATCCTCGCCGACTGGGAGCCGCGGCCGATCATGGACCGCGTGAATCGCGGCGAGGTGCCGTGGATGACGATGGAGGAGATCCACCGCCAGGCCCTCGGCGCGTCGCTGGCCCGGCACCGCATCACCGGCCTCACCGAAGCGGAGATCGACCGGCTCGTGCAGGCACGATGGCGGCTCGCCCCGTGGCCCGACGCGGTCCCCGGGCTGACGCGCCTCAAGCAGCGCTACGTGATCGGCCCGCTCTCCAACGCGAGCTTCACCGGCATGGTGCGGCTCGCCAAGTTCGCGGGGCTCCCGTGGGACTGCGTGATCACCGCCGAGAACGCGCGCTGCTACAAGCCCTGCTCCGACGTCTATCGCACCGCGGTCTCGCTGCTCGGGCTCGAGCCGGAGCAGGTGATGATGGTCGCGGCCCACAACTACGATCTGCGCGCGGCCCGGGGGGAAGGCCTGCGCACCGCGTTCGTGCCGCGCCCGCTCGAGTACGGGCCGGGGCAGACGACCGATCTCGTGCCGGAGGACGACTGGGACGTGGTGGCGCGGGACTTCGCCGACCTGGCTGCGCGACTCGGGGCGTAGCTACCCACCGCCGCCCCCCCTCACCCCGCCCCCCTCACCCTACCCTTTCCCCGTAGGGGAGAGGGACATAGGGAGGGACGGCTCTTCTAGCTTGCGTCGCTGATGGCCTTGACCCCGCCCGGGTTGTCGAGCGAGGAGAGATCGCCCGGGTCCCGTCCGAGGTAGGTCGCGCGCACCACCCGGCGCATGATCTTGGCGCTCCGGGTCTTGGGCAGCTCGCGCGCGAAGAGCACGCGCTCCGGCCGGATCGCCTTGCCCATCGAGCGGACCACCTCCTCCACCAGCTCCACGCGGAGC
>DATFAJ010000312.1:0-4078 GCA_035254745.1 Candidatus Methylomirabilota bacterium
CCGGCCTCGCCGAGCGTCCACGGGACGAGGTCGCGGATGACGAAGCGGATCTTGAAGTGCTTGGCGTAGATGTCGGAGACGGTGCCGACCGCGGAGCGGATCGTCGCTTCCCAGTCGTCCCGGGTCCGATAGGTCTCGTCCGCCGCCACCCGGAGGGTGACCGTGCGCAGCTCCTCGGCCCCGGCCGGCGAGGGGGCGCCTAGCGTCCCCAGCGGGGTGGCCCAGGCCAGGACGATCGTCAGGAGCAGCCAGGCGGTCCGGCGCATATCCCGAAGTCTAGCAGAAGGGCCTTGCCGCGCCCTGGAGGCCTTTGATATAACTGGCGAGATCGGAAAGGAGGACCCCCATGGCCTACAGCCTGACCGATTCCCTCAAGCACAACCGGTTCCACGTGGTGGCCGTCGACACGGTGGCGGGGACGCTTCGCGTGCGCGGCGAGTCCGAGGCCTGCACGGACTTCAGCTGCGGTGAGGCCCTGGTGGTGACCGACGAGGGCACCAGCCGCGATCTCGAGCGCCTCTTCCCGGGCGACATCGTCACGCTCGAGCACAAGGACGGCCGCGCGCAGCAGATCCGCGTCGTGCGGCGCGTCTGGGACGAGTACTCCAGCCCCGAGTGGTAGGGCGGCTCAGGCGATGCCGGTGTGCACGGTGACGGTGCCGAGCCCGAGCCGCCGGTAGCTCACGCCCCGCAGTCCCACCTTCTCCATCAGGGCGGCCAGCTCGCCCGGCGTCACGAAGCGGTCCACCGACTGCGGCAGGTAGGTGTACGCCTCGCGGTCGCCTCCCACGAGCTGCCCCACGCGCGGCACCACGTGGTGGAAGTAGAGCCGGAACAGCGCCGAGAAGCCGGGCGCGGTCATCTGGGTGATCTCGAGCGCCACCACCCGCCCGCCCGGCCGGCTCACCCGGCGCATCTCCCGCAGCCCCTGCTCGAGGTCGGCCAGGTTCCGCAGCAGGAACGCGCTCGTCACGCACGCGAAGGTGCGCGTCTCGAAGGGCAGGGCCAGCGCGTCCGCGGCCATCAGGCGCACGCGGCGCGCCTCCTCGAGCCCGCGGATCTTGTCCCGCGCGACCGCGAGCATGCCCAGCGAGAAGTCGGCGCCGATCACGGTGCGGTGCGGGTGGAGCTCGGCCAGCTCGAGCGCCAGGTCGCCGGTGCCGGTGGCCAGGTCCAGCGCGGGGCCGTCGGGGGAGGCGATGGTCTGGCGGGCGGCCATCGCGCGCCAGGCGTGGTGCATGCCGAAGGTCATGAGGCTGTTCATCAGGTCGTAGCGCCGCGCGATGCGCGAGAACATGGCGCTGACGAAGCGGGCCTTGTCGACGCCGCCGAGGGCCTCGCTCACGCCAGGCGGCCCGCGAGCACCGAGAGGAAGAGGATCAGCGCGATGTAGCCGTTGACGTTGAAGAACGCGACGTCGAGGCGCGAGAGATCGCCCGGCGAGACGAGGGAGTGCTCGTAGACGAGGAGGCCCGCCACCACCGCCACCCCCGCCCAGTAGAGCCACCCGAGCCCCATCATCCAGCCGAGGAGCGCGAAGGCGGCGATGGTCAGCACGTGGCAGCTCCGCGCGGTGGCGAGCGCGGCCGGGATGCCGAAGCGCGCCGGCACCGATCGGAGCTGGTGGCGGCGGTCGAACTCGACGTCCTGGCAGGCGTAGATGAGGTCGAAGCCCGCGATCCACACCGTGAGCGCGAACCACAGCACGTAGACCGGCGGAGCGAAGGCGGCCCGCACCGCGATCCAGCCGCCCGCCGCCGCGATGCCGTCGGTGAAGCCCAGGATCCAGTGCGAGAGCCACGTGAAGCGCTTGGTGTAGGAGTAGCCCACCAGGAAGAGGACCGCCAGCGGAGACAGGGCCAGGCAGAGCGGATTCAGCATGGAGGCCGAGAGCAGCAGGAGGACGCCCGCCATCACGGCGGCCACCGTCACCTGCGCGGTGGTCAGCAGGCCGGCGGGCAGGTGGCGGCGCGCGGTGCGGGGGTTGGCCGCGTCGATGAACCGATCGGCCAGACGGTTGACGCTCATGGCCAGCGTGCGGGCGCCCGCCATCGCGAGCGTCACCCAGATCACGGTGCGCCAGCCCGGCCAGCCGTCGGCGGCCAGCACCATGGACACGTAGGCGAAGGGCAGCGCGAAGACGGTGTGCTCGAACTTGATCGCGTCGAGGAAGTGGCGGACGGCGGTCACCGCGCGCTCCGCGCTAGAGCCCGTACTCGGCCCAGCGCCGCGTGACCAGCGCGCGGATGTCCTCGCTCATCACGATCTCCTCGGGCCACGGCTGGCCGATCCCGTCGGCCTCGGTCTTCTCGGTCGCGTCGACGCCGAGCTTGCCGCCGAAGCGATGCCGCATCGCCGCGTGGTCCAGGTCGTCCATGGGCCCGTCCACCACGACCAGGTCACGCTTGGGGTCGATGTTGCCGGTGGCGCGCCAGGCCACCTCCGAGAGGTCGTGCACGTTGACGTGATCGGAGACCACCACGATGTTCTTGGCCAGCATCATGAGCCCGAGGCCCCAGAGCGCGTACATGACCTTGCGGGCGTGCCCCGGGTAGCGCTTCTTGATCGAGACGATCACCAGGTTGTGGAAGATCCCCTCGGCCGGCATGTTCATGTCCACCACCTCCGGCAGCATCATCCGGATGATGGGCAGGAAGATGCGCTCGGTCGCCTTGCCCAGCCAGTAGTCCTCCTGCGGCGGGCGCCCCACGATGGTGGTCGGGTAGATCGGGCTCTTCCGCCGCGTCACCGCCTTGAGGTGGAACACGGGGTAGTCGCGCGCGAGCGAGTAGTACCCGGTGTGATCGCCGAAGGGGCCTTCGAGCCGGCGTTCGGCCGGGTCGACCCATCCCTCGAGCACGATCTCGGCCTCGGCCGGCACGTCGATGTGGACGGTCTTGCACGGGACCATGGGCACGCCCGAGCCGCGCAGCCAGCCTGCGAACACCATCTCGTCCACGCCGGGCGGCAGCGGGGCAGAGCCCGAGTAGATCGCGCACGGGTCGCCGCCCAGCGCGATGGCCACCTCCATCGGCTCGCGGCGCTCCTCGGCCAAGCGCTGGTGCTCGGCGGAGCCCTTGTGGATCTGCCAGTGCATGCCGAGGGTCTGGTCGTCGAATACCTGAAGCCGGTACATCCCCACGTTGCGCGCGCCGGTGACCGGGTCACGGGTGAAGACCATGGGCAGCGTGATGTACCGGCCGCCGTCGCCCGGCCAGCAGCGCAGGATGGGCAGCCCCGCGAGGGAGGGGTGATCGGTCTCCACCACCTCCTGGCAGGGGGCCGACCGCACGCGCTTGGGGCCGGCCTTGACGAGGTCGAAGAGATCGCCGAGCTTGCGCAGCTTCTCGAAGACGGAGCCCGGCATGCGCAGGTCGAGCAGCTTGGCCACGCGGGCGGAGAGCTCGTCGAGCCGCTCCACGCCCAGCGCGGCGGCCATGCGCTCCGGCGACCCGAAGGCGTTGATGAGCACCGGCATCTCCGAGTCGCGCACGCTCTCGAACAGGAGGGCCACGTTGCGGCCTCCCGCGCTCTTGGACACCCGGTCGGTGATCTCGGCGATCTCGAGGTCGCGCGAGACCGGCGCGCTCACGCGTCGGAGCCAGCCGTGCTTCTCGAGGTGGGCGATGAACTCCCGGAGGTCGCCGAAGGCCATGCGGCGCGCGTGGCCCCTACTCGTGGAAGTAGATCTTCACAAGCCAGCCGGCGACGATCGGGAAGACCAGGCTCGAGGCGGTGCGCACCGCGACGAAGCGCCAGCCCATGAGCGGCGCCTCCCACGCGATGATGCGCTGCACGCCGAAGAGGGACCACGCGGTCATGTAGGCCACCAGCGGTCCCAGCGCCATGCCCGAGTTCGACAGCACCACGAGCAGGGGCACGCTCACCATGGGCCCGCCCGGCGTGATCACGCCCGCGGCGCTGGCGATGAAGATGGCGGAGAGCCCCGACTGCTGACCGAAGTAGCGGCCGACCGTCTCCTGCGGGATCACGACCTGGATCATGCCGGCCAGGATCAGCGCGGGCACCAGGCGCGGGATGATGAACCAGAGCAGGGCGAGCCCGTTCCGGGCGCCCA
>DATFAJ010000313.1:0-4363 GCA_035254745.1 Candidatus Methylomirabilota bacterium
GCTCGACCTCGTAGCGGACGGGCCCGGCCGCGGCCCGCGTGCGCGCGGCCAGCGTGAGCGGGGACGCACCGTCGACCACGACCAGGCGATCGCCCGCGCGCAGGCCGGCGGCGCGCGCGTCCTGGTCGGCCGGGAAGAGGCGGAAGTCGGGAGCGGCGAAGAATCCGGGGTAGGGGCGGCCCGCGTCGACGGCCAGGCCGGCCACCAGGCCCACCAGCACCGCGAGGCTCGCCGCGACGACGAGCAGGAAGCGGAGGTCCCAGCGCGCCATGCTCTGGCGCCCGATCATACACGCTATACTTCCGCCCCGTGAGCGGCCTCGGCGCGATCTTCCGGCCCCGCGCCATCGCGGTGGTGGGTGCCTCCGACGATCCGGTCAAGATCGGGGGGCGACCACTCGCGTTCCTGCTCCGCCACGGCTACGCCGGGCGCGTGTACCCGGTGAATCCGTCACGCGCCACCGTGCAGGGCCTCCCCGCCTTCCCCTCGGTGGCCGCGATCCCGGGCGAGGTCGATCTCGCGGTGGTGGTGGTGCCGGCCGAGCGCGTGCTCGAGTCGCTCGAGGCCGCCGCGGCCAAGGGCATCCGGGCCGCCATCGTGTTCAGCAGTGGCTTCGCCGAGGTGGGTGAGGCCGGGCGGGTGGCCCAGGCGCGCCTGCGTGCCCTGGCCGAGCGGACCGGGCTGCGCATCATCGGCCCCAACTGCCAGGGATTCGCCCACCTGCCCTCGCGTCTGGTGGCCACCTTCGCGTCGCCCTTCCTCGACAGCGCGCTCGCGACCGGGCCGATCGCGATGGTGAGCCAGAGCGGAGCCATGGCCGGCATGCTCTACGAGATGGCGCGCGCGGCCGGCCTCGGCCTCAACTACTGGGTGAGCACCGGCAACGAGGCCGACGTGCAGGCCGCCGAGATCCTGGCCGAGGTCGTGGAGGATCCCGAGACACGCGTGGCGTGCGCGTACCTCGAGGACGTCAAGGACGCGGGCCGTCTCCGTGACGCGCTCGCGCGGGCCCACCACCGCGGGGTCCCGGTCTTCGTGCTGAAGTCGGGGCGCAGCACGGTGGGCCGGCGCGCCGCCTCCTCGCACACCGGCGCGCTCGCGGGCGAGGACGCGGTCTACGACGCGGTGTTCGCGGACTGGGGCGCCATCCGCTGCGCCGATCCGGCCGAGCTCCTGGCTCTGCCTCAGGCCTTCCTGCGCTACGGGGCCGCGGGCACGCGGGTGGCGATCCTGTCCAACTCCGGCGGGCTCGGCGTGCTCTCGGTCGATCTCTGCGTGGACCTGGGCCTGGTGCCCGCCGAGTTCACGGCCGAGACGACCGCGGCCCTGCGCGCGGCCCTGCCCGACTTCGCGGCGGCGGCCAACCCGGTCGACCTCACCGCCCAGATGCTCACCGACCCCGGCATGCTGGCCCGCGTGCTGCCCGCGCTCGAGGCCGACCCGGGCGTGGACGCGATCGTCTTCCAGATCGCCCTGCTGGGATCTGCCACCGACCTGGGCCGTCTCGTGCTCGACGTGGCCTCGATCGCGCGGCGCTCGCCCAAGGTGGTGGCGGTGAGCTGCCCCCAGCGGCCGGTGGTGGACGCCTTCCGGGCCGCCGACGTCCTCGCGTTCGAGGACAGCAGCGTGGCGCTCCGCTCGCTGGCCTGCCTGGCGCGCGCCACCGCCCGGCGCCCGCGCTGGCTCGCGCGCGCGGCGGAGGCGCCGCCGCCCCCGCCCGCGCCGCCGCCCCTGCCCGCGGGGCGAGCCGCCGGCCAGTTCCTCAACGAGTGGGAGAGCCAACGCCTGCTCGCGCCGTACGGCCTGCCGCTGGTGGACACCGTGTTCGTCACCGCGGCGGCCGCCGCGCCCGACGCGGCCGACCAGGTGGGCTATCCGGTGGTGGTGAAGATCTGCTCGAGCGCTCTGCCGCACAAGTCCGACGTGGGCGGGGTCGTGCTCGGGGTGCCCGACCGGGCCGCGGTCACGGAGGCCTGCCGGCGGGTCGAGGCCGAGGTGCGGGCGCGCGCGCCCGGCGTCCCGGTCGAGGGCTTCGTGATCCAGCGCCAGGCCCGCGGCGCGCTCGAGCTGGCGCTCGGGATGAAGACCGATCCGGTGTTCGGCCCGGTGGTCCTGGTGGGCTCGGGCGGCGTGCTCATCGAGGTGCTGCGCGACTTCCGGCTGCTGCTGCCCCCGATCGACGCGGCCGCGGCCCAGGAGGCGCTCCGCGCGCTCCGGATCGGCGCGCTGTGGGACGGGGTGCGCGGCAGCGCGCCGCTCGACCTGCCCGCCGCCGTCGCCCTGCTGGAGCGCCTGGGCGAGGCGGCGCGCGGGCTCGGCCCCGCCGTCAGCGAGATCGACCTGAACCCGGTGCTGGTGGGTCGGCGCGGCGAGGGCGTGACCGTCCTCGACGCGCTCGTGAAGCTCTAGCCCTCAGGCGAGCACCGCGGCGCCCGCGGCCGCGCACTCCTGATCCTGCTCGCCGGTGCCGCCACCGCAGCCGATCGCGCCGATCACGCGGCCGCCCACCACGATCGGCACCGCCCCGTGGCTGGCCAGGATCTGGCCGGGAATCGCGCTGCCGACGTGAGTCCAGAACGGGGAGCCCTTCTGTACCCGCTCGGCCAGCTCCGCGGTCGACATGCGGAAGTTCGCCGCGGCCAGCGCCTTGGCCCGCGAGGTCTCGGGCGTGAAGAAGCCGGTCCCGTCGCCGCGGGCGCACAGCACGAGGCGCCCGGCCTCGTCCACCACCGTCACCGTCATCGGCGTGCCGAGGGCGCGGGCCTTCTCCCGCGCCGCGCGTGCCGCGCGCTCCGCCATCTCCAGCGTCAGCTCGATCATCTCCGTCGCCTTTCACGCATCCGTGATCTGGGATCCTGCGCCCGCGCCAGCATCTAATCGCGCCGGTCCCGGCCTGTCAACGCCCTGCGGCGATCTCGAAGCGCCCCCGCGACAGGAATCGGGCCGCCGGTGACAATTCACGCGGCCCACGACTATAGGTAGGGGCCCGCGGAGCCGGGTGTCGCAGGGAAAGTGCTTGAAACAGCGTCGCTCCATACCCTATGCTCGGCCTGACGCGCTCTGGCACCTGCCTTGCTCCCTTGGTGCCCCGGCCGCGTCGGCCTCGATCGGGGCTCGTGAGCCTCACCAATCGGCATCACGGAGGGAGAAACCGGTGCGCTTCGGACTCGGCATGCGACAGGCGGCCCTGGTGGTAGCGGTGCTCGGCGTGGCCCTCGGCGGCTGCGGCTCGCTTTCGGGCGGGCTCAAGAGCGAGTCGCTGCTCGCGGCCACCAGCGCGCCCGCCGACACGACAGATCCCGCCAATCCTGTCGCGGCCGCCCTCGCGCCCGAGGCGCAGCCGACCGGTGCCGTCGTCGAGCCGCACGCGGGCGAGCAGGTGCTGGCGGCGAGCGTGGCGTTCTCCCCCGCCTCGTTCGAGCGCATCGCGGCCGATCGGCAGCCCTCCTACATGGTCGCCTCGATCGGTCCGCTCCTGGTGAGCCAGGTGACCGGGCCGATGCTGGCCCAGGCGCGCGCGGCCGATCCGGTCGAGCCTTCCGAGGGCGTCCTCGAGGAGTACGACCCGTGGGAGCCGTTCAACGAGAAGATGTTCAGCTTCAACTACAACATGGACAAGTACGTGCTGAAGCCGGTGGCCAAGGGCTACAACTTCGTGATGCCCGACCGGCTGCAACAGATGATCGACAGCGGATTCGACAACATCCTGGTCGTCCAGCGGGTGGTGAACAACCTGCTCCAGTGGCGACCCAAGGGCGCGGGCGCGGAGGTCGGGCGCTTCCTGATCAACAGCACGCTCGGCATCGGTGGGCTCTTCGACATCGCCAAGCAGGAGTTCGGGCTGCAGAAGACCCGGGCCGACTTCGGGCAGACCCTCGGCATCTGGGGCATCAAGCCCGGGCCCTTCCTGGTCCTGCCGCTCCTGCCACCGCTCACGGTCCGAGACGGCATCGGGACCGCGGTGGACGGCGCGATGGACCCGCTCAGCTACGTGCTGCCCTTCATCTGGACCCGGCTCGGGATGAAGATCGGCAACACCATCAACGACCGGTCGCTCAACCTGGATCTCTACCAGGGCTTCGAGGAGACCACGGTCGATCTCTACAGCGCGGTGCGGAACGGCTACCTCCAGCGCCGCGAGAACATGATCAAGGGGCCGGCGCCGTATTGATTTTCGGAGGGGGCCCCTTTTAGATCAAGGGGGCCCCCTCCCCCTCCGAGGCCTCCCCCCTCGGATTCGGATTGCGCCGGCGAAGCCGGCGCTCGAAAGTCGTTCTTCAACACGTCCCTCGAGGCACCTCCCGCTCGGCTGATCTCTCCCGCCGTTGCCTGATCGAGGCTTCTTGCTGCGTGTGACGCGATG
>DATFAJ010000314.1:0-2389 GCA_035254745.1 Candidatus Methylomirabilota bacterium
CGCGACGGCCTCATCGCGCGGCGGCACGGTCTCGGCACCTTCGTCGCCCGTCCTGCCATCGACTACGACATCCTGCATCTGCGCGCGCTGGCCGGGGACCTCTCCGCCCTCGGCGAGGACGTGGCCACGCGCTTCCTGCGCAGCTACACCGAGCCCGCCGATCCGCACGTGGCCGAGCCCCTCCGGCTCGCCGCGCGCGCGGAGGTGTTCGTGCTCGAGCGGCTGCGCCTGGTCGACGGGCAGCCGGTGAGCTTCCAGGCCTCCTACCTGCCCGCCGCGCTCGGGGTGGAAGTCTCCAAGGCGGACCTGGCCGTGACCCCGCTGCGGCAGGTGCTGGCGTTCAAGCTCGGGATCGAGATCACCGGGGCCCGCGAGACGGTCGCGGCGGTCTCGCTCGAGCGCCGTGCCGCCCGCGAGCTCGGCTGCCGGCCCGGCATCGCCGCCTTCCGCTCCGACCGCGTGTCGGTGGGCGCGGACGGGACTCCCGTGGTCTACGACCGGGTCTTCATCCCCGGCGACCGCTTCCGCATCACGCGCCAGCTACGTTACGACACCCGATCGGAGTGCCTGACTCCCAACCCGGTCGACATTGGCAACCGAGTCACCAGAGGGCTCTCAGAATGAAAATCCTCGTGATGATCAAGCAGGTCCCTGACACGGCCACGCAGGTGAAGATCGGCGGCGACGGCCGAGCCATCGACACCGCCGGCATCACCTGGATCGTCTCCCCCTACGACGAGTTCGCGGTGGAGGAGGCGCTCCGGATCAAGGAGAAGCGCGGGCAGGGCGAGGTGGTCGCGGTTTCCCTCGGCCCCGAGCGGGGCAAGGAGGCGCTGCGCTCGTGCCTGGCCATGGGCGCCGACCGCGCGGTGCACCTCAAGGATCCGGCGTGGGATGCGGCCGACACCCTGATGACCGCACGCGCGCTCGCCGCGGTGATCAAGCAGGAGGCGCCCGCGCTCGCGCTCTTCGGCCGCCAGGCCATCGACGACGACATGGGCGCGGTGGCGGCGCAGGTCGCGGAGCTCTTGGGCTGGCCGGTCGCGTCCTGGATCATGGAGGAAGCGGTCGACGCGGACGGCAAGACCATCCGGGTGGGACGCCAGGTGGAGGGCGGGCTCGAGATCTTCGACCTCCCGCTCCCCGCGGTGGCCTCCGCGACGAAGGGGCTCAACGAGCCGCGCTATCCCACGCTCAAGGGCATCATGGGAGCCAAGAAAAAGGAGATCAAGGAAGTGAAGGCCGCCGACGTGGGGATGGCGGCCGAGCCGCCCGTGCTCTCGGTGGTCAAGCTCGAGAGCCTGCCGCCGCGCCCGCCCGGCCGCGTCATCCAGGGCGAGCCCGCCGAGGCGGTCAAGGAGCTGGTTCGCGCCCTCCGCGAAGACGCCAAGGCCATTTGACGGAGCGAGCGGAAGCGGTCAAGGGATGTCCGCGGCCGGGGGGAGTGCGGGGGCCATTTCGGGGCCCCCGCAGCTGAAGAGCCTGAAGAGGTAAACGGGGACAAACAGGTACCACAACGATAGAAGGGATTAGACATGGCCGGCGCGTACTGGTGCATCGTGGAGGACGACAGGCAGGGCGCTCCCAAGAAGGTGATGGCCGAGGTGCTGGGCGAGGCCTCGCGCCTGGCCGGGCAGGCGGGCGCGCAGGCCGAGGCGGTGTGGGTGACCGACAAGGCGACCCCGGAGGGCATCAAGCAGCTCGGGGAGTGGGGCGCCAAGCGGTTGTGGCTCCTCGAGAACGCCGCGTTCGCGCCGTACCGCGCCGAGGTGTGGACCCCGGTGGTGGCCGAGCTCGCCGGGAAGGAGTCACCGCAGGCGATCTTCGCGCCGGTCACCACGCGGCAGCGCGAGTTCATGGCGCGGCTGGCCGCCCGGCTCGGGGCCGGGCTCTCCGCCGACTCGACCGGCATGGCCCTCGACGGCGGCAAGCTGGTGGCCACGCGACCGATCTACGCGGGCAAGCTGCTGTCGAAGATGACGTGGTCGAGGACGCCGTGGATGGCGACGCTCCGGCCCAACGTGTTCCGACCCGGCGATCCGCAGGCCGGCGCGGCCCCGGCGGTGGAGAAGCCCGCCGCGAACATCCCGGGCGAGACCATGAAGCTGGTCGAGCGACGCCAGGAGGCCTCCACGGGCCTGCCCGAGCTGAGCGAGGCCGATATCGTGGTCTCCGGCGGTCGAGGGCTCAAGGGGCCGGAGAACTTCGTCATCCTGGAGGAGCTGGCCAAGGTGCTGGGCGCCGCGGTCGGCGCCTCCCGGGCCGCGGTGGACGCGGGCTGGCGGCCGCACCGCTTCCAGATCGGCCAGACCGGGCGGACGATCTCGCCCAAGCTCTACCTGGGCTTCGGCATCTCGGGCGCCATCCAGCATCTGGCCGGCATGCGCAC
>DATFAJ010000315.1:0-5782 GCA_035254745.1 Candidatus Methylomirabilota bacterium
GGCCTCCATGATCTGCAGGATCGCCGGCGTCTTGGGAAGGTGCGGCAACCCGTACGCGCGGTGCGTCCTCAGGTCAGGATCTGCGGCGACGCGAAAGCGGGGGGGGGACGGAATCGATAGTACAAGCGCGCCCGTTCGGGCGCCGTGGCGACGACCGCGAGCGTGGCCACGCCGCGCCGCTCCAACCGCTCGACGCTCAGCGCGAGCTGGCTCATCTGCCGACGACAGAATGGGCAGTACAGACCGCGGAAAAGCGCCAGGAGTACCGGCTGCTTTCCCCGGTAGTCGGTCAGGGACACGACCCCGTCTCGATCCGCGGCAGGGAGGGTCACGTCCGGGGCTCGGTCGCCGGGTCGCAGTGTGGGCAACTCTTCGCTCCGCCTCTCACCTACCGGGTCGGAGGGTCCCCTCGCTCATCTCGCAAGGCGGCCCAGCGCGCGGGCCGCGCGGCGGTCCTTCTTGCTCAGACGGCGCGGGTTGCCCTTCTTGGGCTGGGGCCGGCCCGCTTCCTCGTCGTCCTTGTCCGAACCGCGCACGCGCCCCACCCGCTCCAGGCGCGACAGAAACTCGTCGGCGGTGATGGCGATGGCCCGCGCGCGGGCAGCCGCCCGCCGCACCTCCCGGTCGTTGGAGACGACCGCGGCCCCCGCCGTGGCCATCCGCGCCAGCACGTGGTCGGCCGTCTCCCGCGCGCTGGAAAAAATGGCGTGCACGCCAGGGCCGCCGGAAAAGCTCCCGCCCGCTCGGCTCCCGTCGAAGACAACGGTGAACCGATCGCCGGACACGCGCGCGGCATTCGAGAGGAGGCGGCAGAGCGCCTGGCGTCCGGCCTCCAGGCTTTCCCGCTCGCGCTCGGCCAGCGCGGGCTCCCGCCGGATCACGTTGTACCCGTCCACGAGCCAGTGCATGAGTGATCTACTCTCTCCTAGCCGGCGCTCACCAAGCAAGGAGAGACTTCGACGCGAAGGAGTCGAAGAGCATGTCCATGGCCGCTTGACAGGCCCACGTCGCCGGAGCACTATCGCGCCCGATAGTTGGGCGGGAGCGGAAGGAGACGGGATGGAAACCGGCCTGCGCGGCAAGATCGCCATGGTCTCGGGCGCGAGCAAGGGGATCGGGCGCGCGATCGCGGAGAAGCTCGCCGCCGAGGGGGCGAGCCTGTCGGTGTGCGCCCGCAGCGCCGAGCCGCTGCACGCCGTCGCGCGCCAGGTCGAGGACAAGTACGGAACCAGCTGCCTCGCGGTGCCCGGCGACCTGAACACGGAGGACGCGATCCGGGGCTGGGTCGCGGCCACCATCGCGCGCTTCGGCGGCGTCGACATCCTCGTCAACAACGCGGGCGCCGCGCAGGGCGGTGCCTTCCTGGACCTGCCCGACCAGGTCTGGCGCGACAGCCTGAACCTGAAGCTCTTCGGCTACATCCGCGTGGCGCGCGAGGTCTTCCCGCATCTCGTGCGGCGAGGCGGCGGACGCATCGTCAACGTCATCGGCATGGGCGGTGTGCAGCCGATGGATAACTACATGGTGGGCGGCGCTGCCAACGCCGCGCTCCTGAACTTCACCAAGGCGCTCGGCAACGAGGGCGCGCCCCACGGTATCCTGGTCACCGGCGTGAACCCCGGCGCGACGAAGACCGAGCGCTGGGACACCATGCTCGGCAAGTGGGGCGCGGCCAAGGGCGTGACGCCCGGCCAGGCCGAGCGCGAGATCCTCGACGGCGTCCCGCTCAAGCGCGCGGGCACCGTGGACGAAGTGGCCAACCTCGTCGTGTTCCTCGCGTCCGATCTGTCATCGTACATCACCGGCACGACGGTCAACGTGGACGGCGGCATGGCCCGGATGATCTTCTGATGCGGGCGGGCCGCGAAAAGGGGACGACCATGCGGAGACGCGACTTCCTGACGATGGCGGCGGTGGGCGGGGTGGGCGCGGGCCTCGGGCTCCCGGGGTTGCTCCGCCGCGCGGCCGCGGCCACGCCCATCAAGATCGGCATGCCGGCGGCGCTGTCCGGCAGCTACGCGCAGTACGGCATCCAGGCCAAGCGGGCGGCCGAGCTCTTCACCAAGGACATCACGGCCAAGGGGGGCGTTCTGGGCCGGCCGGTGGAGTTCATCTACGAGGACACCGCCGGCGATCCGGCCACCGCGGTGCGCAAGGCCCAGAAGCTGGTGGAGAAGGACGGCGTGAAGTTCCTCACCGGCATCGCGCTGTCCTCCGAGGCGCTGGCCGTCTCCGCCAAGTGCCCCGAGTGGAAGGTCATCTTCATGTCGACCATCAACGGGGCGGGCGCGCTGACCGCGAAGGCCTGGAACCGGTACTTCTTCCGGGTGAACACGAGCGGGCCGATGGGCGCGCGCGCCATCAGCCTCTACCTGGCGGAGGGGCCCATGAAGCGCTTCTTCGCGCTGGGCAGTGATTACGCCTGGGGTCGCGACAGCGTGGCGTCCTTCACGTCGCAGATCACGGCGGCCAAGAAGGAGATCGTCGGGACCGACTACCCACCGGTCGGCACGAAGGACTTCGCGAGCTACATCGCCAAGATCCGGCAGTCCAAGGCCGACGGCGTCTACCTCGCCCTGCCCGGCCAGGACGCCACCATCTACCTGAAGCAGGCTCATCAGTTCGGCCTCAACCGCGAGGTGAAGCCGATCATGGAGATCCTCGAGCTGGAGAACATGAAGGCGGTGGGCGACGCGATGGTGGGCGCGATCGGCAGCTCGCGCTACCCGTTCACCGTCGACACGCCTCGGAACCGCGACTTCGTCAAGCGCTTCCACGATCTGCACGGCCTCTATCCCGACATGTTCGACGGCGAGACGTACGAGGGCCTCGAGTGGCTGGCCCAGGTGATCCAGAAGGCCGGCACCGACGACGTCGAGAAGGTGATCGACGCCTGGGAGGACTCGAGCTACGACGGCCTCGAGGGCCCGTTCCTCATGCGCAAGTGCGACCACCAGGCGGTGCAGCTCGGCTTCGCCGTGGAGGCGGTGAAGGACCCGAAATACCCGCACCCGGTGCCGAAGATCCTGGCGACCTATCCCGGCGAGAAGGTGACGCCGAAGTGTCGCACCGAGGACTTCTAGCGGCCCGGTCGCAAGGCGCCGCGCCGTGGCCAACCTGGTCGAGCAGCTCCTCAACGCGCTGACGCTCGCGGGGCTCCTCTTCCTGGTGTCGGCCGGGCTCTCGCTCGTGTTCGGCATCCTGCGCGTCGTCAACTTCGCGCACGGCGTCTTCTACATGCTGGGGGCCTATCTCGGCTTCACGGCCGTCGCGCTCTCCGGCGCGTTCTGGCCGGCGCTCGTGGGGGTGCCACTGGTCGTGGGCACGCTGGGGGCGCTCCTCGAGTCGTCCACGCTGCGCTTCATCTACCGCCGCCCCCCGATCTATCAGCTGCTGCTGACGTTCGGGCTCGCCCTCATCCTCGAGGAGGGCATCCGCATCGTCTACGGGCCCACCGCGAAGGGCATCGACCCGCCGGCGGTCCTCGAGGGGGCGATCCGGCTCGGGAGCCTCCAGTATCCGCGCTACCGGCTGTTCGTGGTGGCGCTCGGGCTCGTGGTGGCGGCCGCGGTGTGGCTCTTCCTCCGCCGGACCCGGGCCGGCCTCGTGATCCGGGCCGTCGCCCAGAACAGCGAGATGGCCGATTGTCTCGGCGCCGACGTGGCCAGGGTCCGCACCCTCGTGTTCGGGGCGGCCTGCGCGCTCGCCGGGCTCGGCGGCGTGGCGGCGGCGCCGATGACGACCGCGTACCTCGGGATGGGGATCGGGGTGATCGTCGACGCCTTCGTGGTCGTCGTGATCGGGGGCCTCGGCAGCATCGGCGGCTCCCTGGCGGGCAGCCTCATCGTCGGTGCCGCCCAGACGTGGGGCGCCTTCTACCTGCCGGAAACGGCGATGGTCATCATGTACGCCGTCATGGGCGCCATCCTGATCTTCAGGCCGTGGGGTCTGTTCGGCGAGCCGGAATGAGCCCGGCGCGGGCGCTGGCCGCGGCGGCGCTCGCAGCGCTCGCGATCGCCCCGTGGGTGGCCGCGCGCTACCAGCTCTCGCTCCTGACCGATCTCCTCATCTACGGGCTGTTCGCGCTGTCGCTCGACCTCATCATGGGCTACACCGGCATGGTCTCGTTCGGCCACGCCGCCTACTTCGGCCTGGGCGCCTACGCGAGCGCGCTCGTCCTGATCCACTTCGCCCAGCCGGTCCCGGTCGCCCTGCTCGCGGGGGCGCTGCTGGCGGGCGCGGTGGCCCTGCCTGTCGGCTGGTTCTCGACGCGCGCGACCGGCATCTACTTCGCGATGCTGACGCTGGCCTTCGCCCAGCTGCTCTACACGGTGGCCTACAAGTGGCGCGACCTGACCGGCGGCTCCGACGGCATCGCGGGGGTGCCCAAGACCGTGCTGTTCTGGGGCGGGCCGAGCCTGGCCGCGCCCCACGCGTTCTATTTCCTGGTCGCCGCCTGCGTGGTGGGCTCGCTCGCCATCTGCCGCGCCGTCGTCCGGTCCCCGTTCGGTCGCGCGCTCGAGGCCATCCGCGAGAACGAGCGCCGCTTCACGAGTCTCGGGCGCGATCCACGCCCATTCAAGCTCGTGGTCTTCGTCATCGCCGCCGTGTTCGCCGGCCTCGCCGGGGCGCTGTTCGCGCCCTTCCGGGGCTTCGCCTCGCCGGAGGTCATGTTCTGGGTCTTCTCCGGCCAGGGGCTCATGATGGTCATCATGGGCGGCCTCGGCACCCTCGTCGGGCCGATCCTCGGCGCGATGGTCTTCATCCTCATCCAGGAGGTGCTCTCGAGCTACACCGAGCACTGGATGATCTTCACCGGCGCCGTCTTCGTCCTGATGGTGATCTTCTTGCCGGGCGGGCTGGTGGGGACGGTCCGGCGCCTCCGGGCGCGCGCATGACCCCGCTGCTGGAAACGCGGGGGCTCGGGCGCGCCTTCGGCGCGCTGCAGGCGGTGGCCGGGGTCGACCTCGCGGTGCCCGCGGGTGAGCTGCGCGCCGTCATCGGGCCGAACGGCGCCGGCAAGACCACGCTGTTCCACCTCATCTCCGGATTGCTGACGCCGACCGCGGGCCGCGTGCTCTTTCGTGGTGACGACGTGACCGCGCTCCCCGCGCCCGCCCGCTGCCGCCGGGGCCTCTCGCGCACCTTCCAGATCACCAGCATCTTCCCGGAGCTCTCGGTGCTGGAGAACGTCCGGATCGCCGTCCAGCTCCGGACCGGCGGCAACTTCCGTCTCGTGGGCGGCCGGACCCTGCTCGAGGTGAGCGAGCGGCGCGCGCGGGAGAGCCTCGGCGCGCTCGGCCTCCTCGATCGGGCGACGGAGCCCGCCGCGACCCTTCCCCACGGCGACCAGCGCCTGCTCGAGATCGCGATGGCGATCGCCCAGGAGCCGGCGCTCCTGCTCCTCGACGAGCCCACCCAGGGGCTGTCGCCGGAGGACACGGTGGCCACCGTCGCCGTCATCCGGCGGATCGCGCGCGAGCGGGGCCTGACCATCGTCCTCGTCGAGCACGACATGGACGTGGTCTTCGATCTCGCCGATCGCATCAGCGTCCTCCACTTCGGCCGCCTCATCGCCGAGGGCACGCCGGACCAGATCCGCGCGAACGTCGACGTCCAGACCGCCTATCTCGGGGCCGGCGACTGATGCTGCTCACCGTCGAGGCGCTCCAGACGTTCTACGGCAAGAGCCACGTGCTGCGCGACGTCTCCTTCACGGTGCCCGCGGAGGGAATCACCGTGCTGCTCGGGCGCAACGGAGCGGGCAAGACCACCACCCTCA
>DATFAJ010000316.1:0-2218 GCA_035254745.1 Candidatus Methylomirabilota bacterium
GAAGGCCTCGATGTTGAGCGCGAGGTACACCGCGAGCCGTCGGCCCCCCGGCCACGAGTAGTCGGGCCGCGTGGTGATGTTGGAGTACTCGTAGCGCCCGTGCGTTGGTAGCATCTCGCTCTCTCCCGGGTCCACAGCCTACGGCATGCGCGGTGCGCTTGGCCAGCGACCGATCACGCGCGCACGCGGACCGGGTAGCGAAGGAACCCGCGGAATCGGACCCGGCCGCCGCGCACGACGTCTCCATCCCGCTCGATGGACGGAAACCGCAGCACGAGCCGGCCGATCGCCACCTGGCCCTCCATGCGGGCCAGCCACATCCCCGCGCAGGCGTGGATGCCGGTGCCGAACGCCAGGTGCCGGTTGGGATGCCGCCGGATGTCGAGGCGGTCCGGCTCGGGGAACTGGGCCGGATCGCGATTGGCCGCCCCGATGCCGATGTGGACGTAGGTGCCGGCCGGCATCGGGACCCCGCCCAGCACGGTGTCCCGCGTGGCCCGGCGGTTGCCGAACTGGTTCGAGCTCTCGAGGCGGAGGAACTCCTCGACCGCGGTGCCGATGACCCCGGGATCGGCGCGCAGTTCGCGGAGCGCGGCGGGGTGGCGAAGCAGGAGATCGATCCCGTTGCCGATCAGGTTGGTGGTGGTCTCGTGCCCCGCGTTGAGAAGGAAGATGCAGTTGTGGAGCAGCTCGAGCTCGCCGAGCCGTTCCTCGGACGCCCCGGCCGCTCCGAGCTCGCTCCCCGCGGTCAGCTTGGAGAGGATCTCCTCGTCGCGCCCCGGCTCCCGGCCCCGCCGGCCGATCAGGTCGCGGAGGTAGGTCTTGAACTCGTCCACCGCCCGGTTGCCGCGCTCGAGCTGCTCCGCGGTCGGCGCCGGCTCGAGCCCGCCCAGGATCGCGAGCGACCACCCGCGCAGCGGCTCGCGCTCGGCCTCGGGGACGCCGAGCATGTCCCCGACGAGCTGGATCGGGACCGCGGCCGCGAAGTCCGCGATGAGGTCCATGCCCCCGCGCTCGGCGGCACGGTCGAGCAGGCGATCCACCAGGGCCTCGATGCGGGGCTGCAGCGCCATCAGCGCCCGGGGCGTGAAGGCGGGGGCCAGCAGCTTGCGGACCCGGCTGTGGTACGGCGGGTCGTTGAAGACCAGGCTGGTGGTGTGATGCTCGTAGAGCGCGCCGGCGCGGAGGCTCGGCCGGAAGTCCACCGTCTTGTCCGAGCTCCACGTCTCCGGATCGCGGTACGCCGCGGCACAGTCGTCGTAGCGGCTCAGGAAGTAGGAGCCGTCCGGCATCCGGTGGACGGGGGCGTGCTCGCGCAGCGCCCGGTAGACCGGGAACGGATCCTCCAGGAAGGCGGCGTCGAGCCGCTTCAGGTTGAAGGCCTGCGCCAGCTCGCGCGCGTCGATCATCGGCCCCCTCCCGCGATGAACTCCCAGACCCGCTCGGGGGCCTCCCAGTGCGCATTGTGCCCGACCCCGGCGAAGGTCCGCGCGCCCGGATCGATGCGCCGCATCTGCTCCAGGCTGACCATCGGGTCGCGCTCGCCCGCGGCCAGGCGCAGGGGGGCCGCGGCGAGGCGGAGCAGGGCGGCGATCGACGGCCCGACCGCGCCCCAGGCGCGCGGGTCCATGGCCACCTGGAAGCGGCCGTCCGTGCCGGTCACCCCGGCGGCCGCGGTGGCGGAGGACGGCTCGGCCAGGCCGGCCAGTCCCGAGAGCCGCAGGTAGCGCTCGACGGCCTCCTCCCGCGTGGCGAAGACCGGCGTCGGGCGGAGCGCCAGCCCTCGCGCCTTCTCGATCTCGGCCTCGCTCCACTCGATCTTGACCCCGAACGCCGCGACGTCGCCCACCCGCGGCCCGAACCACCCGCTGGCCACCAGGGCCGCCACCGCCCCTCCGAACGAGTGGCCGACCAGGGTGACTGCCTCCGCGGCCTCCGTCTCGATGAGCGCGGCCACGTCGGCGGCGTGCGCGCCGATGCCGTAGGGTCCCTCGCGCACCGAGCGGCCGTGGCCCCGGAGATCCGGCGCGAGCCACCGTCCTCCCCAGGAGCGCTCGACGAGCGGGAGCAGGCGCTCCCAGACCGACGCGTTGGCCCCCATGCCGTGGAGGAGGACGAGGAGCGGCTCGCCCCGACCGCCGCGCGCCGCCCAGATCCCCCGCTCCGTGGCCGCCCCGGACACCGCCATGTCGCGCTCGTCCTCCCGGCCGGCTATGAT
>DATFAJ010000317.1:0-3839 GCA_035254745.1 Candidatus Methylomirabilota bacterium
TTGTGCCGCCGGCAGCGGCGGCGATTCTCCGAGGAGGCGTCCGTGGGATCTGTTCGCGTCGCGATCGTCGGGGTCGGTAACTGCGCGTCCGCCCTCGTGCAGGGGGTTCACTACTACAAGGGTGTCGCCGACGACGGCTTCATCCCGGGCCTGATGCGGCCCCGCCTCGGCGGCTACCACGTGGGCGACATCGAGTTCTCGGCCGCGTTCGACATCGACGCCAACAAGGTCGGGCTCGACCTGTCCGAGGCCATCTGGGCCAAGCCGAACAACACGGTGCGCTTCGGGGAGGTGCCGCGCCTGGACGTGCCGGTGCAGCGGGGCATGACCCACGACGGGCTCGGCCACTACCTCTCGCAGATCATCACCAAGGCGCCCGGCACCACCGCCGACATCACCCAGATCCTGCGCGAGACGCGCACCGACGTGGTGGTGAACTTCCTGCCGGTGGGCAGCGAGATGGCGACCAAGTGGTACGTGGAGCAGGTGCTCGACGCGGGCTGCGGCTTCGTCAACTGCATCCCGGTGTTCATCGCCCGGGAGAACTACTGGCGCCGGCGCTTCGAGGACCGGGGGCTGCCGATCGTGGGCGACGACGTGAAGTCGCAGGTGGGGGCCACCATCATCCACCGCATCCTCACCAAGCTCTTCATGGACCGCGGAGTGCGCCTCGAGCGGACGAGCCAGCTCAACGTGGGCGGCAACACCGACTTCTACAACATGCTCGAGCGGCAGCGCCTCGCCTCCAAGAAGATCTCCAAGACCGACGCGGTACGCTCCCAGCTCGCCCACGACATGGCCGACGACAACATCCACATCGGGCCGAGCGACTACGTGCCGTGGCTCCAGGACCGCAAGTGGGCCCACATCCGGCTCGAGGGTCGCAGCTTCGGCGACCAGCCCATCAACGTGGAGCTGAAGCTCGAGGTGTGGGACTCCCCCAACTCGGCCGGAGTCGTGATCGACGCGATCCGCTCCTGCAAGATCGCGATGGACCGCGGCATCAAGGGCGCGCTGCTCGCGCCGTCGGCCTATCTCATGAAGTCTCCGCCCGAGCAGTGGTCCGACGAGGTGGCGCGGACGCGCCTGGAAAAGTTCATCGGCGGCGCGGACTAGTCCGCGCGGTACGTCGCAGACGTTTTCATGGTCGCCATCTCCCGCACCGGCCGCCTGCTGCGCCGGCTCGTCAGGCTCTCCTGCCGGCGGCCCGCGGTCACCGTCGCGATCTCGCTGCTGCTGGCGGTGGTGTCGGTGGCCTACACCGTGCAGGCCCTCACCTTCAAGACCTCCACCCGCTCCCTGCTGCCCCAGGACGCGGGCTTCGTGGTGCGCTACGCCGAGTACGCCAAGGAGTTCGGGGAGCTCGAGGACATCGTGGTGGTGGTGGAGGCCGGCTCCTTCGAGGGCGCGCGGGCCTACGCGGCGCGGCTCACCGAGGAGCTGCAGCAGGCCCCGGTGAAGTTCCAGCGCATCGCCTATCGCATCGACCCCAAGCGCTTCGAGGGGCGCCAGCTCCTCTACCTCTCCACCGACGAGCTCAAGGAGATCCGCGACAAGATCTTCGACCACCAGGAGTTCATGGAGAGCTTCGCGGGCGACCCGAGCCTGGCCCGCCTGCTCGAGGGCGTGAACACCCAGATGGCCGCCGCCTTCGTGTCGAACCTCTTCGACATCGGACTGCAAGACAAGGACCTGCCGGTGGACACGCGCTTCCTGCGCGTGCTGCTGGACCAGGTGGCGAGCCGCCTCGAGCAGCCGGCGCCCTATCGCTCCCCCTGGGGCACCCTGTTCTCCTTCGGCGAGGACCCGCCCGCCGACGCGGGCTACTTCCTCTCGGAGGACAAGAGCCTCCTCTTCATCCTGGTCGAGACCCCGCCCAGCGAGAAGGGCAGCTTCACCGGCGACCAGGCCGCGATCGAGGCGATCCGCGCGGCGGTCGCCAAGCTCCGCCCCGCCTTCCCCAACGTGCAGGCGGGCGTGACCGGGGCCCCCGCCCTCTCCAACGACGAGATGACCGCGGCCTTCCACGACAGCGGCATCTCGGACGTGCTGGCCTTCGCCCTGACCCTGGTGGTGATGACCCTGGCCTTCATGCGGGTGGGCAAGCCGGTGCTCATGCTCGGGGTCCTCGCGGTGACCCTCGCCTGGTCCATGGGCGTGGTCACCCTGGTGGTCGGCCACCTCACCCTCTTCTCGGTCATGTTCATCTCGATCGTGGTCGGCATCGGCATCGACTACGGCATCTACTATCTCTTCCGCTACGAGGAGGAGATCTTCCTCGGCCGTAACCTGCGCGAGGCCCTCGAGCTGAGCGCGGCGCGCACCGGGCCCGGCATGCTGATCGGCGCCCTCACCGCGGCCGGGACCTTCTTCGTCCTCATGCTCACCGACTTCCGCGGCATCCAGGAGCTCGGCCTGATCGCGGGCCTGGCGATCCTGATCGCCTGGGCCGGGATGATGACCCTGTTCCCCGCGGTCCTGGTGTTCGTGGACCGCCGTCACGCGGACCGCCCGCGGGAGCGGACGCCGCGCGCCCACCAGCTCGAGCGCATCCGGGTTCCCCTGCTCGACCGCCTGGTCACCTTCCCCCGCGCCGTCCTGATCGGCGCCGGGGTCGCGACCGCGCTCGCGATCTGGGCGGTCCCGCGCGTGGGCTTCGACTACAACGTGCTCAACCTGCAGGCCCGGGGCACCGAGTCGGTGGCGTGGGAGCGGCGCATCCTGGCCGGCACCGGGCGCTCCGGCTTCAACGGCCTCTCCTCCGCGTCGTCCCTGGAGGAGCTGCGCCGGAAGCAGGCCGCCTTCGAGAAGCTGCCGTCGGTCTCGGACGTCGACTCGGTGCTCCGGGTCATCCCCGACGACCAGCCCGAAAAGATCGCGATCATCAAGAGCTTCGCTCCGCTGGTGGCCCCGATCCGGGTGGGCCACTCGAGCCCGGTCGAGCTCGACCGGCTCAAGAAGGCGCTGGCCGACATCAAGCGCCGGTTCGACGTGGTCGCGGCCGAGGCGGGGACCAAGCTGCCGCCCGAGGTCCGGGCGGTGCGGGAGAAGACCATCGCGGTGATACGCCTGCTCGACCGGAGCAAGCGCGACTCCGCGGAGGCCGCGCTCAACTACCTGCAGGCCCAGCTCTACCGCGACTTCGTGAGCAAGTTCTACGGCCTGCAGCGGAACCTGAGCCCCACCACCGTCACCATCAAGGACGTGCCCGACGAGCTGCGGCGCAAGTTCATCGGCGAGAGCGGACGGTTCCTCATCCAGATCCAGCCGAAGGTGGACATCTGGGAGAAGGCGGGGGCGGCCCAGTTCGTGCGCGAGCTGCGCACCGTCGACCCCGACGTCACCGGACCTCCGGTCATCACCTACGAGGCGACGGTGCTGATGGAGCGCGCCTACCTCACCGGCACCCTCTACGCGTTCGTGCTGGTGGGCGGGCTGAGCGTGCTGATGATCCGCCGTCTGCGCGAGAGCATGCTCGCCCTGATCCCGATGGTGCTGGCGCTGCTGTGGACCATCGGGCTCATGCAGGTCTTCGGGATCAAGTTCAACCTGGCCAACATCTGGGGCCTGCCCCTGATCATCGGCACCGCGGCGGAGTTCGGGCTCAACGTCATCGTGAGCCACCTCGAGGTCCGCGCCCACCGCGGCCACCTGCTCGCCCGCAGCGCGGTGATGGGCGTGATGCTGAACGGCCTCACCACCATGGTCGGCTTCGGGAGCCTCATGATCGCCTCGCACCGGGGCATCTTCAGCCTGGGCTTGCTGCTCACGCTGGGCTCGTTCTGCGGGCTGGTGGCGTCGCTGGTGGTGCTGCCGGTGGTGCTCCGGCTGCTCACGCC
>DATFAJ010000318.1:0-6015 GCA_035254745.1 Candidatus Methylomirabilota bacterium
ATGCCTACGCCGCTGTCCGAGACCGCGAGCATCACGTGGGGACCGGGCCGCGCGCCCATGTGGCGGCGCACGTACTCGTCGTCGAGATCGACGTTGTCGGTCTCGACGATCAGGTGGCCGCCCTTGGGCATGGCGTCGCGCGCGTTGATCGCGAGGTTCATCACCACCTGCTCGATCTGGCCTCGATCGGCCTTCACGCGCCCGAGGTCCGGGGCGATGGTGGTCACGAGCGCGATGTCCTCGCCGATGAGGCGGGCGAGCATCTCCTTCATGTCGATGGTCACCGCGCCGAGGTCGAGGACGACCGCCTCCAGCACCTGCTTGCGGCTGAAGGCCAGGAGCTGCTTGGTCAGCTCGGCGGCCCGACCCGCGGTGCGCTGGATCAGCTCGATGCCGCGCCGGATCGGGTCCTCCGTCTTCAGCTGGCGCAGGATGATGTCGGTGCGGCCGAGGATCACGGTCAGGAGGTTGTTGAAGTCGTGCGCGACGCCGCCCGCGAGCCGGCCGATCGCGTCCATCTTCTGGGCCTGCTCGAGCTGCCCCTGGGCCTGTGCGAGCTCGTCGTACGCGCGGCGGGACTCGTGGAGCAGGCGGCTGTTCTCGAGTGCGATGGCCGCGTGGGAGGCGAAGGCGGTGGCGATGGCCATGTCCTCGGTGGAGAAGCCCTCCTCCCGTCGGGTCAGGAAGCTCAGCACGCCCACGACCCGGTCGCCGATGCGGGCGGGCACGGTGAGAAGCCCCTGGTAGCCGAGCCGTCGCATCGCCGCCGCGTGCTCGGGCAGCATGCTCGGATGGTTGGCCGGATCGCGCAGGAGGAGCGGGCGGCCGGTGGCCGCGACCTGCCCGGCGAGGCTCTCCCCGATCTTCAGGCGTGGCCGCACCGGCATGTCGGTGCCCACGTCGAGCGTGCCCGCCACCACCAACTCGTCACCGTCCACCAGGCGGAAGCCGACCCAGTCCGTCTTCACGATGCGGCCGCACGCCTCCGCGATCCGTCCGAGGAGCGAATCGAGCGGCTGCATCCGGGAGAGCTCGCCGCTGATCTCGACCAGGCTCTCGAGGCGGGTCTGCCTCGTGCGGGCCTCGTGCAGCGCCTGCTCGAGGCTGGCCGCCATCGAGTTGAAGGCGCGGACGGTCGGGCGCATCTCGCTCAGGCGGGTCTCGGGCATCCGCGCGGTCAGGTCCCCGTGGCCGAGCCGGGTCGCGCTCTCGGCGAGCGCCCGCACCGGACGGAGGCCGATGACGAGGATCATGTGGGTGAGCCCGAGGAGGGTCACCAGGAGCACCCCGGTCACCGCGATCATGGTGCGGACCTCGATCCACAGCTCGTTCTCGAGGCTCTCCACCGACGGGGTCACCGCCAGCACCCCGTAGACCACCGGGGCGGCGGTGATGGCGACCCGGTGCTCCGGGAGGGTCACCGGGACGAGCTGCTTGAGCCAGCGGGGCGCGTGGGATCGGCGGACCTTCTTGGGGGACGCGTCGAAGATGATCCGGCGTCCGTCGCTCTCGTAGAGCCGGACCGCGCTCCACACCGAATCGCGGTTGAGATTGCGCATCGTCTGCTCGGCCCGGGCCAGATCGCCGACCACGAGCGAGTCGAGCAGGAGCGGGGCGGCCGCGGTGGCCAGGCGCTCGGTCTGCTCGGCGAGGCGGGCCTGCGCGGCCCCGCTGCGGTCACGCAGGTTGACGGCCAGGCCGCTGAGGGTGACCCCGACGATGGCGACAGAGCTGAGACCGAGGAGCAGGGTGCGGAGACTGGATCTCACTGGCCGATCAGGCGGTAGGTGCGGCGCACGCCCTCGTAGTCGCGATCGGTGGCGGGCTCGAACCCCTTGAACTGCGCCTGGGCCAGGACCGGCGCGGCGCCCGGATCGGCGGCCATGCCGAGCAGCGCGTGCCGCACCCGCTCCACGGTGGTCGCGGGCACCCGCGGGTGCGCGATGACCGCGAGGTCGGGAAAGCCGTCGGAGACGTAGATCTCGCGGAACGTCACGTGCTCGCGCTCGGCGTACTGGGCGAGGAACCGCGAGTTGACCGCGCCCGCCTCGACGCGCTTGGCCTTGAGCTGCGCGAGGGTGCCCTCCTGGTTGCCTCCGAAGACCTCCTCGACGTGCACCCCCGCGCGCTTGAGCGCGACGAGCGGCACCGCGTAGGCGACGAAGGCGTCGGAGGAGGGGAACGACACGCGCTTGCCCGCGAGCTCGTGCAGGTGGTGGATCGGGCTGTCGGCCGGCACCGCGATGACCGCGCGAATGGGCTCGCCGGCCCAGCGCGCGACGACCTTGAAGCCCACCGCGTCGAACTCGGACTGGAAGTTGTGGTTGGTGAACGCGAAGTCGAAGTCGCCACGCCCCATCATGGCGTCCGTCTCCTGCACGGTCCGTCCCATCCGCAGCTGGAGCGGGACGCCGCTCATCACGCTCACGTAGTGGAGGATCGGGTTCCAGCGCTCGGCGGTGAGGGCCGGGCTCTGCTGGTTCAGCACGCCGAAGGAGAGCGGCGCCGGCTGGCCGTGGGCGGCCCCGGCGGAGAGGAGCAGGCCGGCCAGGGCGACGAGGGCTTTCGTCAGGGTTCGCATAACGTTGGGCGCAGAGTGCTTTCCAGCACCGTGCCAAGTGAGGTCGCACCCCAAGTAACCGAAATGGTGATGCAAGATCACCGGACTGCGAAGGGGCAAGAGGTCGGCGGCCGCAGGGTGTCACCTGGCGGACACTTTTCGTCAGGAAAGCCGTCGTGGCGGGGCCTTCCGGGCCATCCGGCGGAGGGATCGGCGGCGTGCCATAATTATTGCCGTGAAGCGGCTGAAGCGGTGGATCCGGCTGCCCAGGGATCGGACCAAGCGGACGCTGGCTCTGGCCATCGTGACGTCGGTGCTCTTCCACCTGCTCTTCCTCGTGCCGCTCGTCATGGTGCCGGGCTTCTGGCGACCCCCGACGTACGTCAAGCGTGGTGAGCCGCTCCTGGTCGACATCGCGCCCGAGAAGCCGGAGGAGAAGGCCCCGCTCGGCAATCCGTCGCGTCCGGTGGGCCCCCCCGAAGTCCGGCAGCGGGAGGCGCCCGCACCCTCGCCGCCCGCCCCGCCCGCAGCGCCAAGAGCGCCGCGGGCGGCGCGTCCGGCCCCAGCGGTGCCACCGGCTCCGACGCCGCCCCCCCCGGCCGTCGCGAAGGCCGAGCCGCCGGCCCCGGACGCCATCGCGAAGACCCCGGAGTCGAAGCCCTCGCCGCCGGAGCCCAAGCCGTCGGAGGCGCAGCCGAGCGAGGCTTCCCCGGCGTCGCCGACCTCGCGGCCAGGCTCGCGGCCGCTCGCCAGCATCTACCGTCAGCCGCCCGGAGGCGGCGGCGGGCTGAAGGGTGGTGGTCACGGCGGCGTCGAGGGCGCTCCGATCCCGCTCGATACCCCGGAGCCGAGGTTTCAGGACTACATGAACAAGGTGCGGGAGAAGATCCGGGCCAACTGGATCTATCCGCGTGAGGCCGGGGACCGTGGCATCGAAGGGCAGCTGCTCATCGAGTTCCACATCGCCAAGGATGGCAAGCTCGAGTTCATCGAGCTGCGCGATTCGTCGGGGGTGCGCATCCTCGACGACTACGCGCTGACCGCGGTGAAGCTGGCACAGCCCTTTCCCCCGGTGCCCGACGAGCTCGCCAAGGCGACCCTGCCGGTCAGCGCGCAGTTCAGGTACCAGATCGTGAGCGGGCTCGTGAACCAGCTCCTCCGGTAGTCCACTGAGCCGCTCCCGGTACACGCTCGGGCTGCTCCTGCTGCTGCTCGGCGTCGGGTGCGCCGAGACCCGGTGCGCGGACCGGCCGCCGGTCCGGGTCCAGCTCCTCTCGGTCAACGACGTCTACGTGCTCGAGCCGGTCGCGGGGCGGGGCGGGCTTGCCCGCGTGGCCACCCTGGTACGGATGCTCGAGCGCGAGAGCCCCAACACGGTCTTCGCGCTGGCCGGCGACACGCTGTCGCCGTCGCTGCTGTCGACCTTGCGGCGCGGCGCGCAGATGATCGAGGGCTGGAACGCGCTCGGGCTCGACGTCGCCGCCTTCGGCAACCACGAGTTCGACTTCGGCCCGGCGGTGCTGGCCCAGCGCATCGCCGAGTCGCGCTTCCCGTGGCTCGCCACCAACGTGGTCGACGCGACCGGCCGCCCGCTCGGCGACGCGCGGCGGTGGCTCCAGCGTGACTTCGACGGAGTGCGGGTCGGGCTGATCGGCCTCACCACGCCCGACGCGGCCCGGACCTCGAGCGGCGGCGCGGCGGTGCGCTTCGAGGATCCCCTCGAGGCGGCCCGCGGCGCGCTCGCCGCGCTCGGCGCGGTGGACCTCCGGGTGGCGGTCACGCACCTGCCGCTCGCCCAGGACCGCGCCCTGGCCGCCGCGCTCCCGATCGACGCGATCCTGGGCGGCCACGACCACGATCCGATGCTCGTCGAGGACGGCCGCGCGGTGATCGTCAAGGCCGGCGCGGACGCGGTCAACCTGGGCCAGGTGCAGTACGAGTTCCGCTGCGGCGCGGTGATCGACCGCCGGCAGCGGCTCATCCCGGTGGACGAACAGGTGGCCGAGGCCCCCGACGTGGCGGCGCTGGTGCGGCGTCAGGCCGCGCTGCTCGCGCGGGAGCTCGATACCGTGGTCGGCCGCACGCCGGTCCCGCTCGACGGGCGAGAGAGCCTCGTGCGCCGCGAGCAGACGCCGCTCGGCCGGCTGTTCGCGGAGCTGATGCGCGAGCGGGTCGGCGGGCAGGTGGGCCTGCTCAACAGCGGGGCCATCCGGGGCAACCGGGTGCTGCCGCCCGGGCCGATCACCAAGCGCGACATCCGGGAATTGCTGCCCTTCCGCAACACCGTCACGCTGCTCGAGGTGACCGGCGACGCCCTCCGGGCCGCGCTCGAGCGCTCGGTGGACGAGCTGCCCCGGCCCACCGGCCACTTCCTCCAGACCGCCGGGGTCGAGTTCTCGGTGGACCCCGACCGGCCGGCCGGTCGGCGCGTCGGGGCGATCTCGGTGGCGGGCCGCCCCCTCGATCCGGGCGGCCGATACCGGGTCGCGACGCTCGATTACCTCGCTCGAGGCCAGGACGGCTACCCGATGCTGGCCGCCTCCCGGGTGCTCCTGGGCCCCGAGGACGGGCCCGGGCTGATCGAGACGGTCCTGGAGGGCCTCGCCGCGGGCCGCTCCCCTTGACGTGAATCGGGCCCTCCGGTAGTGTATTCAATGCTTTCGGGAACCTAGGCTCGTAGCTCAGTGGGAGAGCGCTACCTTGACACGGTAGAGGTCGGCGGTTCGAAACCGCCCGAGCCTACCATTTCCTCATTGCGGGGTGTGACGGTCACCAGGGGGTGCGCATCGTTTGCCGGTCGAGCGTGAGTGAGTGAGGGAGTTGCGAGCATCACCGGGCGCAGCCCTGTGATGCTTTGTTGTTTTCTGAGACAGGGAGAACATGGCGGAGATTGAAGAGGCCCGGCACCTGAACCTGGCGGGGGAGTTCGACTGCGACCCCGAGCCCCTGCCCACGCTCCGTCACTCGACGTCGCACGTGATGGCGCAGGCGGTGAAGCGGCTCTTCCCCGCGGTGAAGGTCGCCATCGGACCCGCGATCGAGGACGGCTTCTACTACGACTTCCTGAAGGCGGAGCCGTTCACGCCCGAGGACCTCGCCCGCATCGAGGACACCATGCGCGAGATCGTGAAGGCCGACTACCCGTTCACGCGCGAGGAGATGCCGCGAGAGCGGGCCATCGCGTTCTTCGAGGAGCGGGGCGAGCCCTTCAAGGTGGAGATCCTGCGCGGCCTCACCGTGCCCACCGTCTCGATCTACCGCCAGGGCGACTTCCTCGATCTCTGCCGCGGCCCGCACGTGGCCTCGACCGGCCAGATCAAGGCCTTCAAGCTCCTCTCCGCCTCCGGCGCCTACTGGCGCGGGGACGAGAAGAACCCGATGCTGCAGCGGATCTACGGGACCGCCTGGCTCACCCAGGAGGAGCTCGACCGACACCTCTGGCGGCTCGAGGAGGC
>DATFAJ010000319.1:0-5992 GCA_035254745.1 Candidatus Methylomirabilota bacterium
GCAAGCGCCATGATCACGCCGAGCGCGAACATCAGACGCACGATCGGCGGGGGCGACCTGCGCCGGGCCCGGGGCACGACGACGGGGCCCGTGTCCTTCACCGCGCGCGGCGTCGAGCCGAGCCGGGCCGGGAAGTAGCGGGCCAGCACGAGGGCCGCGGGGAGCGCCACCAGCGCCGGTGCGGTGGCCGCGAGCAGGGTGACGTTCCAGCGCCAGCGCTCCGGCAGCAGGCCCACCAGGACCAGCCCGCCGAGCACGCCCAGCATCCCGGAGAACTCGAGCGTGTTGAGGCGGATCGAGGCCCGCGGGCCGGGCCGATCCTGCAGCACCGCGGTGAGGCTGCCGACCATGATCAGGGTGTGCGCGAGCCCGGTGAGGATCCGGCCCATCACCAGCACCGGCAGCGGGCCCGCGGTGGCCAGCAGCAGCATCCCGGCCAGCAGGGTGATCGGGGCCAGGATCAGCGCGGCGGCGAGCCGGCGCGTCGCGAATGCCCCCGCGGGCAGGTCGGCGGCCATGCGCGCGAAGCCGAACGAGCCGGCGAGCACGCCCAGCTCCCAGTCGGGCAGACCCTGCACGCGGGCGATCTCGGGCAGGAGCGGGCCGAAGGCGCCGATGCAGATGGTGCTCGAGAAGACGACGAGGCACAGCAGGGCCGTGCCCGCGAGCCGGTCGCCGCTCACCCGCCCGGGCGACTCAGGGCTCGAAGGAGCGCTCGGCCCACCACGGGTAGAAGGGCGGCATGTCGACGCTGGGGCGCAGGGTGAACCGGGCGGGACGCTTCTCGAGGAACGCGGTCACGCCCTCGTAGGCGTCGGCCGAGCGCCCCGTCCAGTCCATGCACCTCGAGTCCAGACGGTGCGCCTCCATCGGATGCTCCGCGCCGAGCAGCCGCCACATGAGCTGGCGCGACAGGGCCACCGAGATCGCCGAGGTGTGCTGGGCGATCTCCCGCGCCAGCTCGCGCGCCGCCGGCAGGAGCCGCTCGGGCGCGACCACCCGGCTCACGAGCCGCCCCGCGAGCGCCTCCTCGGCCGGGAACACGCGGCCGGTGTAGACCCACTCCGCGGCCTGACTCGGCCCGACGAGGCGCGGCAGGAACCACGTGCTGCACGCCTCCGGCACCACCCCGCGGCGGGCGAACACGAAGCCGATGCGCGCGGCGGTCGAGGCGATGCGGATGTCCATCGGCAGCGTCATCGTGATGCCGAAGCCCACCGCGGGGCCGTTGATGGCGGCGATCAGCGGCTTCTTCATGTCGAAGATGCGCAGGGTCACGCGGCCCCCGCCGTCCTCGTGCTCCCCCGGCCCCTCCCCGCGGGCCCGGGCCACGCGGTTGAAGGTCTTGCCTCCGCCCGAGAGATCGGCCCCCGCGCAGAACGCGCGGCCGGCGCCGGTCACGATCAGCACCCGCACCGCGTCGTCGGCGTCGGCCTGGTCCAGCACCGCGAGCAGCTCGTCGAGCATCACCGTGTTGAGCGCGTTGAGCTTGTCGGGCCGGGCGAGCGTGACGGTGCCGACGCCGTCGGCGACCTCGAAGCGGATGGTCTCGAAGGACACGGCGGTCAGCGCGGGACGGGAGCGTCGCCCGGCGCCGGCTCGTCGGTCTCGCCCTGCTTGAGCTTGCGGAAGACCGTCTTCGGATCGATGCCGAGCATCTTGGCGGTGAGCGTCTTGTTGCCGTGGTTCATCCGGAGGGTCTCCTCGAGCAGGCGCGCCTCCACCTCGGCCAGCGGCGTCCCGACCCGGACCTGGAACACGCCCTCCGGCACCGCACCGGCCCCCGCGGCCCCCGGCGGCCCGGCGGTCCCGCCCCGCACCAGCATGACCGACCGCTCGCGGACCGCGTCGGTCAGGTCACCCGCGTCGACGCGCAGGCCCCGGGCCAGCACCACCGCGCGCTCGACCACGTTCTCCAGCTCGCGCACGTTGCCCGGCCACGAGTAGGCCTCGAGACACCCCAGCGCCTCGTCGGTGAAGCCGTCGAGCTGGCGGTTGTTCTTGGCCGCGTACACCCGGAGGAAGTGCTGGGCGAGGAGCGGCACGTCCTCGTGGCGCTCCCGCAGCGGCGGCACCTGGATCGTGATGACGTTGAGCCGGTAGAAGAGGTCTTCCCGGAAGCGCTTCTCGCGCACCTGGGTGGCCAGGTCCTGGTTGGTGGCGGTGACGATGCGCACGTCGACCCGGATGGTCTTGGTGCCGCCCACCCGCTCGAACTCGCCCTCCTGGAGCACGCGCAGGATCTTGGGCTGGGTCACCAGCGAGAGATCCGCGATCTCGTCGAGGAACAGGGTGCCGCCGTCGGCCAGCTCGAACCGGCCCTCCTTCCGGCCCGCGGCCCCGGTGAAGGCGCCCTTCTCGTAGCCGAAGAGCTCGGACTCGAGCAGGGTCTCGGGCAGAGCCGCGCAGTTCACCGCGATGAACGGCCCGTCCCGCCGGCCGGAGCGCTCGTGGATCGCGCGGGCCACCAGCTCCTTGCCGGTCCCGCTCTCGCCCTGGATCAGGACGGTGGCCGAGCTGTCCGCCACCTGCTGCACCAGCGTCATGAGCCGGCGGAACGCCGGGCTCGCCCCGATCATGTTCCCCTGCCGGAGCAGGTCGTCCAGGCGCTTCTGCAGCGCGCGGTTCTGGGCGATCAGGTCGCGACGCTCGAGCGCCTGGCGCACCACCTTGGTCAGCTGGGCGCGCTGGAACGGCTTGGTGAGGAAGTCGGTGGCGCCGTCCTTCATCGCCCTCACCGCCTCCTCGACCGTGCCGAAGGCGGTGAGCAGGATCACGTCGACGTCCGGGGCGACCGCCTTGGCCTCGCGCAGCAGCTCGAGGCCGGTGAGCCCGGGCATCTTGAGGTCGGAGAGCACGAGGTCCACCCCGCCCGCCTTCAGCCGGTCGAGCGCGGCCTGCCCGTCCGGCGCCAGCACCACCGAGTAGCCCTCGCGGGTGAGCGCGCGCTCGAGGCTCTGGCGCACCGCCGGGTCGTCGTCGGCCACCAGCAGGGTCGCGAGCGACGCGGGGAGCTCAGGCATGCTCGAGCTTCCGGATCGGCAGCGCCATCGTGAAGGTGGCGCCCGTGCCGGGGGCGCTGCTCCAGCGGATCTTGCCGCCGTGCTCCTCGACGATCTGCCGCGAGATGGAGAGGCCGAGGCCGGTGCCCTGCGGCTTGGTGGTGAAGAACTGCTCGAACAGGCGGCGGCCCACCTCGGGCGAGATCCCGGCCCCGCTGTCGGTCACCGCGATCTCCACCGTCTCGTCCACGCGGGAGGTGGTCAGCGTCAGGGTGCCGCCCTGGGAGGCGGCCTCGAGCCCGTTCTTCACGAGATTCAGGACCGCCTGGCGCAGGAGCGTCCGGTCGAACTCCATCGGCGGCACGGTGGCGTCGGTGGCCACCTTCACTGTGATGCCCTGACGGGCGGCGAGCGGACGCACGAACTCGGCGACCGCGGTGACCATGTCGTTGACCGAGTCCTCCTCGAACTGCGGGCGCGGGAAGCGCGCGAAGGCCAGGTACTCCTCGGTCAGCGCGTCGAGGGCGGCGACCTGATCCCGGATCGCGGTGACCAGCGCGGTGGCCTCGGTCCCGTCCTCGCTCACCCGCCCCTGCACCATGTCGCCCAGCAGCTCCGCGTTCAGCTCGATGGCCGCGATGGGGTTGCGCACCTCGTGGGCGACCTTGAGGGAGAGCCGGCCGACGGTGGCCATCCGCTCCGCCTCCACCAGATTTTCCTGGGCGGCCTGCAGCCGCGTGAGGGTCCCGGTCACCTCCGCGTTGAGGCGCTCGACCTCGGCCCGGGCGCGCCGCTCGCGATCGGCCACGTGACCGAGCGCGAACGCGGGCAGCCCGAGCTGCCCCATGACGATGGCGACCGCGGTCCACGCCACGTCGGGCGGCGCCAGGTACGCCGCGGTCCAGTAGAGCATCCCGGCCACCACGGTCAGGAGCAGGCCGACCCAGCGGCCGAAGTAGTAGGCGTTGACCGCCACGAGCGGGAAGAAGAGGTTCACGAACGGACTGTCGCCCCCGCCGGTGAGGTACAGGAGCAGGAAGACCAGCATCAGGTCGACGCAGAGCGCGGCGCTGAAGATCCGGCGCGTGGCTCTGGGATTCACGGTCACCAGCGCGAGGATGCCCGCCTTGTAGAGCGCGAACCAGAGGACGAGCGCGTAGACGTCGACGCGATGGCGCGGGCGCAGCGGGACCAGGCCGAGGGCGGCGAGGCCGCCCACCATCACGAAGGCCAGCAGGACCGCGAAGAGGCGCTCGTCACGCTCGAACACCCGGAGGGGCGCGGCCCAGGGGGTGCGGGTGGAGGCAGTCACCGCCATGACGGGGGACACACTATCACGCGCCCCCCGAGGGTCAAGCGGATCGGCCCGGCGCCGGGGCGGGCTCCTCGCCCGTGGTCGGTCCCGTCTCCTCGCGCCGCAGCAGCGGCAGCGCGAGCAGCGGGAGCAGGCCGATCACCCCCACCGCGATCAGGAGACGCCCGAGGCCCGAGTAGTCGTGCTGGGTGACGCCGAACACCTCGTTGAGGTAGCGGGTCCCGAGCTCGCTGGCCGACAGGGCCAGGTTCATGAGCGAGGCCATGATCGCGAACATGGTGGCCTCCGCGCCGCGCGGCGCGGTGCGCGCGATGAGGGCGAGCATCGGCACCATGCTGAGCTGGCCGAGCGGCGCCGAGATCGTGGTGTCGATGAACGCGAAGGTGCGCGGGCTCAGCCCGATCCACTCGTTGACGCCGTAGAAGAGCCCGATGGTGGGCAGGTAGAGCACCGCGCCCGCGATCGTGACCCAGAACAGGGTGTAGCTCACCGGGCGGTGGGTGATCGGCTTGCGGAACACGATGAGGCCGGCCAGGCTCAGCATCGAGCTCACCTGGGCGAGGATGCCGAGGAACTCCTGATCGAATCCGAGCCGGTCGATGGCCCAGTAGTTGAACCCCTGCCCCGCCCCCGGCACCGCGCGGAAGCAGAAGATCGCGAAGGCGGCGACCGCCACCCCGCGGGAGATCCCGACCCGCCGGAGGAGCAGGACGATGATGGTGGCCGAGACGGTCAGGATGATCTCCTGGCCGAACGGGATCGACAGCGTCTCCAGCACGACCCCGAGCGCGGCGTAGCCGAGCCCGCCCAGGACCACGAGACGAGAGTTGCCGGCTCCGAGCGGATTGGCGGGGTCGTCCGGGGCGGGCCGCGCCGCGTGCTCGCGCGGGATGAGCCACGCCGCGATCACCACCAGCAGCGGGAGGATCAGCGCGATCGCGAAGACGGTCCGCGCGCCGACCGCGCCGGCGAGCCAGCCGCCGAGATAGCCCACGACGATCGTCCCGACGAGCAGCGCCATGCGACCCAGGGCCTGGACCTGCTTCATCTCCTCCTCGGAGCGGGCCACCTCCACGCTCAGCGCGTCGGCGACCACGTCCTGGACCATGAAGCCGACCGCGATGATGACCATCGCGGCCAGATAGGTGCCCTTGGTGGAAGCGGTGGTGGCGAGCCACGCGTAGCCCGCGAAGGTGGCCAGCGCGCCGAGCACGAGATACGCGAAGCGGCGGCTGCCGAGGATGGGGTGCACGTCGGAGGCCACCCCCGCCACCATCTTGGTGCTCCAGGGCAGCGCCACCCAGAACGCGATGGCGGCAGCGTCTGCGGGGGTGATCCCGAGCGTGTCCTTCTGGAAGAAGACGAGCGCGATCGCGATGACCTGGCTCGCCCCGTAGCAGAAGTAGGTGATGAGCACGGGCAGGTAGGCGGCCCGGATCCTGCCGAACATCCCGAGCAGCACGCGCCGCAGGGCCCGCCCGGAGGCGGCCTCGGTCCCGGTGGAAGGTGACATGATGGCAGTCTATCGCAGGGAAGCGCCCGGCCGGGGCGCGCGGCCGGCGCGCCCCCGATCAGTCGAGCGGCGGGCGCCGGTCCCGCCACCCCGCCGCCGCCTCGTAGGCACGGCCCGCCCGCAGCACCGTCGCCTCGTCGAACGGCCGGCCGACGATCTGCA
>DATFAJ010000320.1:0-10778 GCA_035254745.1 Candidatus Methylomirabilota bacterium
ACGGGCGTGACTACCTGCTGCCGGACGACATCAAGGAGCTGGCCGGGCCGGCCCTGGCCCACCGGGTGATCGTGAAGGCCTCGGTCGCCGGCGCGGCCGCGAGCGGGATGGACGGCGAGGCGGCGATCGCCGCCATCCTCCAGGACGTCCCCGTCCCGAGATAGCCGCCCGGTGAAGCCGCTCCGGGCCGCGATCTGGCGGCTGTTCCACCCGCGCCGCACCATCAAGCCCACCCGGGACGGGTGGTGGTGCCTCCTCGTCGCGGTGGGGCTGGGCGTGGCCGCGATCAACACCGGCAACAACCTGCTCTACCTGCTGGTCTCCGCGCTGCTCGCCCTGATCGTGGTCTCGGGCATCCTCTCCGAGCAGGCGATGCGCGGGCTCGCGCTGACGCCGATCACGCCGGAGGAGCTCTACGCGGGCCGCCCCGCGCTCCTCGGGGCCACCGTGGCCAACCGCAAGCGCTGGCTCACGTCGTACTCGGTCACCCTCGAGCTGCTGGCCCCGGACGCGCGCGCACTCGAGTCGACCTCGCGCTTCATCTACTTCCGGCGCATCGAGGCGGGGACCGACCGGCTCGCGACCTGGGAGCAGACGCTCCCGCGCCGCGGCCGCGCGCGGCTCGCCGGCGTGCGGATCACCACGCGCTTTCCCTTCGGCCTGTTCATGAAGGCGGGCCGCCCGGCCCTGACCGACGAGGTGCTCGTGTTCCCCGCGGTGCGGCCGCTGCCGGCGGAGTCGCTCGGTCGCTTGGGCGACGCGGGCGCGCCGGCCGGCCGTCGGCGTGGCCGCGGCAACGATCTCTACAACCTCCGCCCCTACCGGCCGGGCGACGACCCGCGCTTCATCCACTGGCGCAGCAGCGCGAAGGCGGAGGCGCTGGTGGTGCGCGAGCACGAGGCCGACACGAGCCACGATACGCGCGTGGTCCTGGTGGGGCGGGGGCGGGCCGGGACGGACGCGCTCGAGGCCGGGCTCTCGGAGGCCGCCTCCCTCGCGACGGCGCTGGTCCGTGTGGGGGCGGGCGTGGAGCTGGCCGGCCCCGACCTCTTCGTCCCGCTCGGCCACGGCCGCCCGCACCTGCGACGCGTGCTCACCGCGCTCGCACTCTACGAGCCGGCCGCCACGGCCGCCGAGCGCGCGCCGGCCGGGCCGCCGGTGGACGGGACGTCCCTCGGCCCCCGGCGGCTGCGCGAGATCCGCGTTCCGCTCGCCTGACATGTCGGCCCTCCTCGCGCTTCGCCTCGTCACCTACCTGCTGGTCGCGACCGGCGTGGCCGCGCTCTACGGAGCCGGCCTCATCGGCCCGGTCGGCGCGGGCCTGGTGGTGCTCGCGATCCTGGTGGGCTGGGGGCACGAGCAGGCGCGGGCCCACGGCGCGGTGCGGCCGGCGCTCGGCTATGGCCTGGTCGGCGCCGCGGCGGTGGCGATCACGGTCGATCTCCTCTACCTCGCCTACTCGCTGCTCGACGGGATGGTGCACCTGCTGCTGTTCCTGATCCTCCTCCGGCTCTTCGTGCGGCGCGGGCTCCGGGACCTGCGCGACGCGGGCCTGCTGTCGTTCTTCCTGCTGGTGGCCGCCGCGTCCATCAGCTTCAGCCTGAGCTTCCTGGCCGTCTTCGTCGTCTTCCTCGTGCTCGGCACCTGGATGCTCATCCTGAACCACGTGGTGACCGAGCTCGAGCAGGCCGGTCGCGAGGGCGCGGTCGGCTCCTCGACGCGACGGGTCTTCTTCCGCGGGCCCCTGACCCGGGTGAGCCTGGTCGCCGCCGCGATCACCTTCTCGCTCGCGGGTGGTCTCTTCTTCATCATCCCGCGGGTGGGCCAGGCCGCGCTGCCCCTGCGCGCCCAGCTCGGCCGCATGGTGACCGGCTTCTCGGACCGGGTCGACCTGGGGAGCTTCGGCGACATCGAGAGCGACCACACCGTGGTCATGCGCGTCTACCTCACCGACGAGCGGGTGGAGCCCGCCGCGCTGCCGGAGCTGCGCTGGCGCGGCGTGGCGTTCGACCAGTTCGACGGCCGCACCTGGTCGAGCGCGGTGGCGCCGCGCCGATTCGTGCGCCGCGGGGCCGCCGGCGACTTCGGGATCGGGCTGCCGCGCGGAGCCGGCCCGCTCCTGCGCCAGGAGATCTTCCTGGAGCCGATGGGCACCGACGCGGTCTTCGGAGCCCCGCGCGTGCTGCGGCTGGAGATGCACTCGCCCACGCTGGTGGTGGACGACATGGGGGGCCTCACCACCTCGAGCGCGACCGCCCGGCTGCACTACCTCGTCGAGTCCGAGCTGGAGGAGCCGGGCCGCCCGCTCGCCCCGGGCACGCGCGCGGCGCCGGGGCTGACCGCCGCGGATCGGGCGCGCTACCTGCAGCTGCCCGCGCTCTCGCCCGACGTCGCCCGCCTCGCCCGCGAGGCCACCGCGGGCGCCCGCGATCCGGACATCGCGGCCCGCCGCGTCGGCGAGTTTCTCAGCACGCGCTACCGCTACACGCTCGCGCTCCGCCGCGAGACCACGCGGCCGCCGCTGGAGGAGTTCCTGTTCGTGCGCCGGTCGGGCAACTGCGAGTACTTCGCGGCCGCGATGGCGGTGATGCTGCGGAGCGAGGGCATCCCGAGCCGGGTGGTCGCGGGCTTCCAGCACGGCGAGTGGAACCCCTATGGCCGCTACTTCATGGTGCGGCTGAGCGACGCCCACTCGTGGGTCGAGGCCTACATCGACGGGCGGGGCTGGGTGGCCTTCGATCCGTCGCCCCGCGGCGAGATCGCGACCCCCGCGCCCGGCCCGGTCTCGCTCTACCTCGACGCCGCGCGCATGCGCTGGTACCGCTACGTGATCAACTGGAGCCTGGGCGACCAGGTGCACCTCGCCGCGACGGTGCACCGCCAGGCCACCGACGTGCGGCTCGGCCTCTCGTGGCCGCGCCACTGGCGGGTGGCTCCCGCGCTGATGGGCGCGGGGGGCCTGGCCGTCGTGCTGGTCCTGGGATGGCTGCTCCATCGTCGGGGCGGGGCCGGGCGCGCGGCCGGCCCCGCGCCGAGCATGCCCGTCTTCTACGAGCGCGCGCTGCGGCTACTGGCCCGCCGCGGCCTGTCCCCCGCGGCGGCCGAGACCGCGCGGCAGTTCGCGGCGCGGGTCTCCACCGCCACGCCGGAGCGCGCCGAGCCCTTCGCGCGGCTCACCCGCCACTACGAGCACACGCGCTTCGGCGCGACCGCGCTGACCGAGACCGAGTGGCAGGACGTGACGCACGCGCTCGCCGCGCTCGCCGCCGCGCGCTGATCCGTCGGCCGCGGCCGACCGGCTAGCGCAGGCGGCGATGCTCCACCAGCAGGCAGCGGTCCTGGACCACCTGGATGCCGGCGCGCGCGAAGGCCTCCGCGGCCGGCTCGTTGCGGATGCCGAGCTGGAGCCAGACCACGCGGGGGTGCGCGGCCAGGATGTCGTCGACGTGCGGCGGGATGTCGCGCGGCCGGCGGAAGACGTTGACCATGTCCACCGGGCCCGGCACCTCGCGCACCGTGCGGTAGACGGGGCGGTCGAGGATGCGGGTGACCTCGGGATAGTAGACCGGCACCGGCACGATGTCGTAGCCGGCCCGCGCCATGTACTCCGGCACGTAGAACGCGGGCTGATCGCGCTGGGCCTCGGTCTTGATGCCGAGGACCGCGATGCGCTTGCACTCGCGCACGATGCGCGCGATCCCCTCGGGATCGGTCACCAGGTTCGCGCGCCACGCCTCGCTCATGGCCAGAGTCTAGCACCTGTGCTAGCCTCGGCGCGGGAGGACCCCGCATGCCCGTCCGCATCACGCGCGTCTACACGCGCACGGGAGACCACGGAGAGACCGCGCTCGTCGGCGGCCGCCGCGTGCCGAAGGACTCGCCGCGCATCGAGGCCTACGGCACCATCGACGAGCTGAACGCGGTCATCGGGCTGGCCCGCGTCTTCAACGCGGAGCAGAAGAAGCCCGGCAAGCGGCACCGGTGGCTCGACGAGGTGCTGCGCCGGATCCAGAACGAGCTGTTCGACCTGGGCAGCGAGCTGGCCACGCCGGCCGACGCGGCCTACGAGGGCATGTTCCGCGTGGGCCCCGAGCAGGTGACCGCGCTCGAGCGGCTGATGGACGAGTGCCAGAAGGAGCTGAGCCCGCTCAAGAGCTTCGTGCTCCCCGGCGGCGGGCGGGTCGGCGGCTTCCTCCACCAGGCGCGCACGGTGTGCCGACGCGCCGAGCGGCGCGTGCTCGAGCTCTCGCGGGTGGAGACCATCGGGGAGTGGCCGCTCAAGTACGTGAACCGGCTCAGCGACCTGCTGTTCGTGCTCTCGCGCTGGGTGGGCAAGCACCTGGGCGAGACCGAGTACCTCTGGCAGCGCGGGCTCGACGCGCACGCCCGGAAGCGCTAGGTGGCCGAGGACTTCCAGATCCGCCGGGCCGGCCCGGCCGATCACGCGGGGGTGGTGCGCGAGCTCGGCGCCTACTTCGCGTTCCTGGGCGAGGAGGTCGACGCGACCGGCCTCGACCACGACGTGGCCGACTGGCAGGGCGAGTACGACGGCGACGCGGGGGTGATGCTGATCGTGATCGACCCCGCCGGCCTGGTGGTCGGGACCGCGGGGGTGCGCCGCCTCGCGCCGGGCGTGGCCGAGCTCAAGCGGATGTGGCTGCGCCCGGCCTGCCGGGGCCGCGGCCTCGCGGATCGGCTGATGGCCCGCGTGCTGGAGGAGGCGCGCGCACTGGGCGGGCGCGCGCTGCGCCTCGACAGCGAGCACCGGCTCGAGGCCGCGGTGCGCCTCTACCGCCGCTACGGGTTCCGCGACATCGCCGACTACAACGGCAACCCGCGGGCCGAGATCTGGATGGAGCTGCCGCTCGATCCGGCCGGGAGCTAGTCGCATCCTCGATCCCGGGCGGCCGCCCACGCTGGCCTACCGCGGCATGGTGGTGTCTCCGCATTCGCTCGCCTCCCAGGCCGGCGTCGCGATCTTGCAGGCGGGCGGCTCCGCGATCGACGCCGCCATCGCCACCGCGGCGGTGCTGGCGGTCGTCTACCCGCACATGACGAGCGTGGGCGGCGACGCGTTCTGGCTCATCCACGACGCGCGCACCGGCGCGGTGCAGGCGCTCGACGCGGCGGGCGCCGCGCCGGCCGCCGCCACCATCGACTGGTTCCGGGAGCGGGGACTGGCCGAGATCCCCCTGCGCGGCGTCGTGCCCGCGACGGTGACCGTGCCCGGCGCGGTGGACGGCTGGTGCGAGGCGCACGCGCGCCACGGTCGGCTGCCGCTCTCGGCCGACCTGGCCGCGGCGGTGCGCTACGCGCGCGAGGGCTTCCCGGTCACGCAGCGGCTGGCGGAGTGGATCGAGCGCAACGCCGACGCGCTCGCGGTCGATCCCGCCGCCACGCGCATCTTCCTGGCCGGGGGACGCCGGCCGGCGGTGGGGCGGCGCCTCGTGAACCCGGACCTCGCGCGCACCCTCGAGCGCCTGGGCGCCGCCGGCCGCGCCGGCTTCTACGAGGGGGAGACCGCCCGCGCGCTCGCCCGGTGGTCGCGCGAGCGCGGCGGCTTCTTCACCGAGCGCGACCTCGCCGCCCAGCGGGCGCGATGGACCGAGCCCATCAGCGCCACCTATCGCGGCGTCACCATCCACGAGACGCCGCCCCCGAGCCAGGGGCTCTCGGTCCTGCAGGCCCTGCGCCTCGTGGAGTCGTACGACCTCGGCGCGCTGCCCTACCTCGGGCCCGACCACGTGCACCTGCTGGTGCAGGCCAAGCAGATCGCCTTCCACGATCGCGACCGCTTCGTCGCCGATCCGGCCTTCGTGCCGGTGCCGGTCGCGCGCCTGCTCTCGCCCGCCTACATCGCCGAGCGCCGGCGCCTGATCGATCCCGCCCGTGCCCTGCCGTGGGACCGCGTGCCGTCGGCGGGCAGCCTCACCGGCGACACCGTCTACGTGGGCGCGGTCGACGACGCGGGCAACGCGGCGTCGCTGATCCAGAGCCTCTACTTCGGCTTCGGCGCGGGGGTGGTGGCGGAGGAGACCGGCATCGTCCTCCAGAATCGCGGCGCCTACTTCTCGCTGGATCCGGACCACCCGAACCGGCTCGAGCCCGGCAAGCGGCCGCTCCACACCCTGATCGCCTCGCTCGCCTTCCGCGACGGCCGGCTCTGGCAGGTGATGGGCTGCATGGGCGCCGACGGCCAGCCCCAGATCCACCTCCAGGTCTACACCGCGCTGATCGACTTCGGCCTCGACATCCAGCGCGCGGTCGAGGCGCCGCGCTGGCTCGCCGGCCGCTTCGCCCTCGGCGACGCGCGCGACCTGCTGAACCTGGAGGGGCGCTTCGCGGACGCCACGGTGGCGGAGCTGGCGCGCCGGGGCCACGCGATCAACCGGTGGACGGCGTGGAACGAGCTGGCCGGCCACGCGCACGGCATCACCCTCGATCCCGCGAGCGGCGCCCGGGTGGGCGGGGCGGACCCGCGCAGCGACGGGGCCGCGGTCGGCTACTGAGCGCGCCGCGGGTCTAGGCCGGCTTGTCTCCCCGCCACGGTCCCCAGCGCCCGTTCTCCACCGCGGCGAGGAACTCGGACACGTGCAGGTTGAAGAGCGCGGGCTCCTCGATGTTGGCGGTGTGGCCGCACATCGGCAGCATGACCAGCCCCGCGTTGGGCAGGTGCCGCTTCATGAACAGGCCGGGCTCGAGGCAGGGCTCGTCCTGGTCGCCGACCACGATCAGGGCGGGCACCGTCATGCGCTCGATCTCGGGCGCGAGCTCGTAGATGGTCTTCCGCCGCATCTGCACGCCCCGCATGGTGTTGGCCGAGCCCGTTCCCGAGTGCTCGCGCACGTGGGCGAGGAACTCGGCCCACCCGCGCGGGTCCTTGTCCGCGAAGCCCCGCCGCGAGGCCAGGCCCGCGAAGTGCTCGGCCGCGCCCGGCCCGCCGCGCGCCTCGAAGATCGCGGCCACCCGCTCGGACTCGGCGCGCGAGGCCTCCGGGTTCACGGTGCCGCTGCCGCACGCCGCGATGACCAGGCTCGCGGCCATGTCGGGATGCGCGATGCCGAAGTTGAGCGCGACGTTACCGCCCATCGAGAGACCGCCCACGTGCGCGCGGGCGATGCGGAGATGCCGCATGAGCGCGGCCAGGTCCTCGACCAGGTGCTCGTTGCGGTAGGCGGCCGGATCGGTGGGCACCGACGACGGCGGATAGCCGCGGTGGTTGTAGGTGATCACCCGATAGCGGCGGGCGAAGTAGCGGACCTGCGGCTCCCACGAGCGGTAGTCGCCCGCGAACTCGTGACTCCAGATCAGCGGGAAGCCGGAGCCGGTCTCCTCGTAGTACAGCTCGACTCCGTTCACGCGCGCGGTCGGCATGGCGGCCCTCCCCCGGGGGCTTGCGGGTCCGATGCTACACTTGGACGGCTTGTAGCACGCGCGTGTTGCGGGAAGCAAGCGTGCGCGTCGCCCCTCACCCCGGCCCTCTCCCCAGGGGAGAGAGGGAGCTCAGGGCGAGGAGGCCATGCACGACGTCGGCATCGACCGGTTGATCGCGATCGTCGCGCTTGCCGGCACCTATCTGGGCCTCGCCCTGGGGCGGCTGCCGTTCTTCCGCGTCGACCGCACCGGCGTGGCCATCATCGGCGGCGCGATCGTGGTGGTGAGCGGTCTGCTGCCGTGGGACCGGGCGGTGGCCGCGGTGGACGCCCACACCCTCGTGCTGCTGTTCGGCATGATGATCGTGGCCGCCTACCTGCGCCTCTCCGGCTTCTTCCGCCTCGTGACCTACGCGGCGGTGCGCCGCGCCCGCACCCCGGTGGGCCTGCTGGCCCTGATCATCGTGGCCGCGGGCGTGCTCTCCGCACTCTTCGTCAACGACGTGGTCTGCCTGGTGATGGCCCCGATCGTGCTGGATCTCGTGCGCCGGCTCGAGCTGCCCCCCGCACCGTACCTGATCGCGCTCGCGACCGCGGCCAACGTGGGGAGCGTGGCCACCCTGACCGGCAACCCGCAGAACATGCTGGTGGGCAGCTTCTCCGGCATCAGCTATCGAGCGTTCCTGCTGCGCGAGGCGCCGGTGGCGGTGGTCGGCCTCGTGCTCGTGTTCGCGGTGATCTGGCTCGCGTACCGGCGGCGGCTGCCGCCCGCGCTGCCGGCCACCCCGCTCGACGAGCGCGGGGCGGTGCACCGCGCGCTCATGATCAAGACCGTCGCCGCGGTGTCGGTGATGCTGGTCGCGTTCCTCGCCGGGGTGCCGATCGCGCTGGTGGCCATCGGCGGCGCCGCCTACTGTCTGCTGACGCGGCGGGTGAATCCCGACAAGGTCTACCGCGAGATCGACTGGGGGCTGCTCGTGCTGTTCACCGGGCTCTTCGTGGTGATCGGCGGTGTCGAGGCCTCGGGCCTGGCCGGCGAGATCCTCGGCGGGGCCGCCGCGGCCGGCCTCTACCGCCCGGCGGTGCTCACCGCGGTCACCGCGGTGCTGTCGAACCTGGTCTCCAACGTACCGGCGGTGCTGCTGTTCAAGAGCGTGATCCCGACCTTCGGCGAGCCCGCGCGCGCCTGGCTGCTGCTCGCGATGGCCTCCACCCTCGCGGGGAACCTCACCATCCTGGGCTCGGTGGCGAACCTCATCGTGGTCGAGCAGGCGCGGGGGGCGGGCGTCCAGATCGGCTTCCTCGAGTACAGCCGGGTGGGTGTGCCGGTGACGGGGCTGACCCTGCTCGTGGGCTGGCTCCTGCTGATCCTCTAGGGAGGAGACGGGACCGTGGCGCTCCTTGCCGACCTGGCCGACCTCCGCGCGCGCGTCGCCGCGAGCGGGGGACGGCTCGAGAAGCGGCGGCTCGTCGCGGAGTACCTGCGCGCGCTGCCGCCCGACGACCTCGCGTGCGCGGTCACCTACCTGAGCGGGCGCGCGTTCCCGGCCTCGGACCCGCGCGTGCTCAACGTGCGCGGCCTCCCGTCGGTGCCCGCGGGGTCGGGCGCGGCGCCCCTCACCCTCGCGGACGTGGCGGAGGCCTTCGGCGCCGTCGCGGACGCGGCGGGGCCGGGCGCCCGCCGGCTCCGCGACGCGCGCCTGGCCGGGCTGGTCGCGCGGGCCTCGGAGGCCGAGCGCGACCTGCTCCAGCGCATCGTCTACGGCGAGATGCGCATGGGCCTCTCGGAGGGGCTCGTGCTCGAGGCGATCGCGGAGGCGGCGGGCGCGCCGCCTCCGCTGGTGCGCCGCGCCGCGCTGGTCACCGGCGACCTCACCGCGGTGGCCGCGCTCGCGCTGGGCCGGGGCGCGGAGGCCCTGGCCGAGGCCCAGCCCCGCGTCTTCGTGCCGCTGCTGCCGATGCTGGCCGAGATCGCGATCGATCCGGCCGAGGCGCTGGCGGCCCACGGCGGCACCTCCGCGATGGAGTACAAGTACGACGGGGCGCGCATCCAGCTCCACCGCGACGGCGACCGGGTGGCGATCTGGAGCCGACGCATGACCGACGTCACCCGCAGCCTGCCCGACATCGTGGCCATCGCCCGGCGCGATCTCTCGGGCGCGCCGCTCATCCTGGACGGCGAGGTGGTCGCCCTCGACGCGGCGGGCCGCCCGCTGCCCTTCCAGGAGCTGATGCGCCGCTTCCGCCGGGTGCGCGGCGTCGAGGCCGCGGCGGGTGCGCTGCCGCTCACGCTCCACCTGTTCGACTGCCTGATGGCGGACGGGCGGGCGTGCCTCGACGAGCCCTACGCGCGCCGCTGGGAGATCCTCGAGCGCGTGACCGGCGGGCGCTGGCTGGCCGAGCGCGCGCTGATCGCGCGGGCGGAGGACGGCGCCGCGCTCATGGCCCGCGCGCTCGCCGCCGGCCACGAGGGGCTGATGGCCAAGGACCCGTCGAGCCCCTACGAGCCCGGCGGCCGGGGCAAGAAGTGGCTCAAGCTGAAGGCCGCGCTCACGGTGGACTGCGTGATCGTGGCCGCCGACCGCGGCTCCGGCCGGCGCGTGGGCTGGCTCTCCAACTACCACCTGGCGGTGCGCGACGGGGACGGCTGGGCGGAGGTGGGCAAGACCTTCAAGGGACTCACCGACCGCGAGTTCACCGAGATGACCGAGCGGCTGCGCGCGCTGGCCACCGGCGACGACGGCTACACGGTGCGCGTGCGCCCCGAGGTGGTGGTGGAGGTCGACTACAACGAGATCCAGAAGAGCCCGACGTACCCGTCCGGCTTCGCGCTGCGCTTCGCGCGCATCGCCCGCGTCCGCCCGGACAAGGCTCCCGACCAGGCCACCACCCTCGAGGAGCTGCGCTCCCTCTACGAGCGACAGTTCGCGACGAAGGGCCGCGCCGAGCCCTAGCCGGGTCGAGGGTGCGCCGCGCGGCTAGGCCACCACGTACTCGAGCAGCCAGAAGTACTGCAGCTCCCGGTACGAGACGGAGGCCGCGTGCGGGTGGATCAGCGCTTCCAGGCGGACGCGGTCGAAGAGGTTCTTGACGATCTCGAAGCGCGCGCCGTCCTGGAGGCGCCGCATCTCGTAGCGGTTGCCGGCCTCGTCGACGCGGCTGGCCGCCGGGTTCGGGCGCTCCTCGGTCGCGCGCTCGTCGAACATCAGCACCGCCGCGCCCGGCTCGAGGTGGGAGTGGAAGGCGCCGAGGAACGCCTCCATCCGGGCGAGGTCGACGTGCGACAGCCAGAGCCCGGCCAGGCCCGCGTCGAAGCGCTCGGGCATCGCCGCGGCCGCGTAGGCGTCGCGCCGCTCGAACGAGACCGGCGCCGCGTAGCTCTTGGCCCGGGCGAGCGCGAGGGTG
>DATFAJ010000321.1:0-2766 GCA_035254745.1 Candidatus Methylomirabilota bacterium
GCTGGCGCCCCGCGCGCGGATGCCGTATGATCCCCTCGCCGTGAACTTCGACTTCTCGGCCGACCAGAAGGCCCTGCGCGACCAAGCGCGGAAGTTCCTGTCCGAGCATTCCTCCTCCACCCGCGTTCGTCGCATCCTCGAGGGGGCCGCGCCCTACGACGCGGAGCTCTGGCGCGGCATGGGCGAGATGGGCTGGATGGGCACCGCGATCCCCGAGGCCCACGGCGGCGCCGGCTTCGGCCACCTCGAGCTCTGCGTCATCGCGGAGGAGCTCGGCCGGAGCCTCGCCCCCACCCCGTTCGCGTCGACGATCTACCTGGCCACCGAGGCGCTGCTGCTGGCGGGCAGCGACGCGCAGAAGAAGCGCTGGCTTCCCCGCATCGCGCAGGGAGAGGCCATCGGATGCCTCGCGCTGGCCGAGGGCCCCCAGGTGGCGACGCCCGCCAATCTCGCCACGCGCGCCGAGGGCCCGCGCCTGACCGGCACCAAGGTGCCGGTCACCGACGGCGACGTGGCGGACTTCGCGGTGGTGCTGGCCGCGCAGGGCGCCGGACGAGCCGGACTCTTCCTGGTCGACCTGAAGGGGCCGGGCGTCACGCGCGCCTCCCTCGCCACCGTCGACCCCACCCGCTCCCACGGCCGCATCGTGCTCGACGGGGCCGCCGGCGAGCCGCTCGGCGCGCCGGGCGAGGGCTGGCCGCTCACCGAGCGGCTCCTCGATCGCGCGGCGGTGCTGGTCGCCTTCGAGCAGCTCGGGGGCGCGCAGGCCGCGCTCGAGATGGCCCGCGAGTACGCACTCGGCCGCTTCGCGTTCGGCCGGCAGATCGCCTCGTTCCAGGCCATCAAGCACAAGCTCGCCGACATGTACGTGGGCGTGGAGCTGGCGCGGTCGAACGCCTACTACGGGGCATGGGCGCTCACCAAGGACGCGCCCGAGCTGCCGGTGGCCGCCGCCGCGGCGCGCGTCGCGGCGAGCGAGGCGTACTACCAGGCCGCCAAGGAGAACATCCAGATCCACGGCGGCATGGGCTTCACGTGGGAGTTCGACTGCCACCTCCACTACCGGCGCGCCAAGCTCACCGGCCTCATGCTGGGCAGCGCCCGTCGCTGGAAGGATCTGCTGGTGGCCCGCCTCGAGGCGGGCGCCGCCTAGGAGCGCACCGTGGACTTCGACGACACGCGAGAGGAAGCGGCGTTCCGCGCGGAGGCGCGCGAGTGGCTCGGCGCCCACGCCGAGCCCAAGCGCGGCGCCTTCGAGACCTGGCAGAGCCGGTATCCGGGCCGCGAGGGCTGGGACGGCCTCGAGCGCGCGAAGGCCTTCCAGTCCAAGAAGGCGGAGGCCGGCTTCGCCGCGCTCCACTGGCCCGCCGAGTGGGGCGGGCGCGCGCTGCCGCCGATCTACCAGGTCATCTACACCCAGGAGGAGTCGAAGTTCCTCGTCCCGCGCGGCTACTTCGAGATCGGGCTCGGCATGTGCATGCCGACCCTGTTCGCCTACGGCACCGAGGCGCAGAAGCGCCGCTTCGCGCCCGCCGCGCTCCGCGGCGACGAGGTGTGGTGCCAGCTCTTCTCCGAGCCGGGCGCGGGCTCGGACCTGGCCGGCCTGCGCACGCGGGCCCAGCGCGACGGCGACGACTGGGTGATCAACGGCCAGAAGATCTGGACCTCCGGCGCCCACTGGGCGGACCGCGCCATCCTGGTCGCGCGCAGCGACCCGAAGGCGGCCAAGCACAAGGGGCTCACCTTCTTCTTCCTCGACATGAAGTCGCCCGGCATCGAGACCCGCCGCATCAAGCAGATCTCGGGCGCCTCGCACTTCAACGAGGTCTACTTCACCGACGTGCGCATCCCGGACTCCCAGCGGCTCGGCGCAGTGGGGGCGGGCTGGGGTGTCGCCATCACCACGCTCATGAACGAGCGGCTCACCTCCGGCGACCTGCGCGGGCCCGACTTCGAGGAGATCTTCGGCCTCGCGCGCGCCACCACGCTCGAGGACGGCCCCGCCATCGCCAACGCGGCGGTGCGCGAGCGGCTGGCCGACCTGTACGTGAAGACCCAGGGCGTGCGGCTCACCCGGTTCCGCACCATGACCGCGCTCTCGCGCGGCGAGACCCCGGGGCCGGAGAACTCCATCGGCAAGCTGGTGAACGCGCCCAAGGCCCAGGAGATCGCCTCGTTCGCGATGGATCTCCTCGACATGGGCGGAGTGGTGATGGACAAGGACGTGGCGCCGCTGCGCGCCGCCTTCCAGGAGTCGCTGCTGACCTCGCCGGGCGGGCGCATCGCGGCCGGCACGGACGAGATCCTGCGCAACATCATCGCGGAGCGCGTGCTCGGCCTGCCCCAGGACGTGCGCGTGGACCGCGACCTCCCCTTCGAGCAGCTGCCGACCGGCTCGCGGTAAGGCCCGAGCGGCCTAGTCCTCGGGCGGCGCGGCTACGACGTCCTCGTAGCGGTGGCGCTTCGTGATGAGGCCCGAGTGCTGGAACACGTCGAGCGCGACCTCGAACGCGGGCCGGGTGATCTCCACGTGGGGCGTCCAGCAGCCGAGCTTCTGGTAGGAGCCGATCGTCGACGCCAGCACCGCAGGGTGGATCTCCGGGAAGAACGAGGCCTCCGCCTTCGCGACCTCGGCGGCGGGGGTGGCCGGCAGCCACCGGCGCGCCTTGCGGTAGGCGCCCATGAAGCGCCGGGCCATGTCGGTCTGCAGCCACCCGCGCGTGGCGGCCAGGCTCGAGAAGGCGCACGGGCCGATGGCCTGCCCCG
>DATFAJ010000322.1:0-2089 GCA_035254745.1 Candidatus Methylomirabilota bacterium
CTCGCGCCGCCGTCCTTGTAGTCGACGATCCGAGTCGGGGAGGCGTGCGTGCCCAGCAGGCGCAGCTCCTGGTCCCCCACCACCCGGAACGAGTGCGGGGTGTGCGGCGGCAGCGCGATCGTATCGCCCTTCCGGAGCAGCACCGCGCGGTCCTCCTGGCCCTCGATCCACGCCTCCGCGCTCCCGTCGAGGATGTGCAGCACCTCGAGGTACGGGTGCGAGTGCACCGGTGCCACGTAGCCGGGCCGCGCGGTCTGGATGCCGGTGCGGAGCGGGGTGCTGCCCGCGTCGTCGCCGATGATGGGCTGGTAGTGGGACAGCGGGCCGAAGCTCACCCGCTCGGTCTCGTCGAGCCGGACCACCTGGGGGTCGCTCATGTGGGTTGCCTCCCGGGCGGATTCTAGCGCAGGAGGATGATGGGCGCACCCACCGGGAGGCCGGGATCAGGCTGAGGCGGGCCGCTCCTCGAGCGGATCCACCCGGTCGGCGTAGAACGCGAGGTGGCCCTTGATGGGCGCCATCGCCTCGTACGGCGCCTCGTAGCTCCACACCCCGTTCGGGACCTCGCGCCCCTTGCCCCGGATCGTCCAGTAGGAGGCGTCGCCCTTGTACGGGCAGTGGGTGGCGTGGGTCGTGCGCGAGAGCCGGGTCATGTCCACGTCCTCGCGCGGGATGTACTGCTGATCGGGAGTGCCGGGCGCGCGCATCACGAGCGCGCGCGTGGAGTCGGCGATGATCTCGCCGTCCAGCCGGACGATCACCCGGTTCGGGTTGGGCTCGATCGTGATCTGCGGATTGACGACGGGGCCTCTGGCCATGGCGATGGGTCCTCCGGAGTCGAGCCTACCATCGGGCGCCAGCCCGACGCGCGCCGCCTCAGGCGCGCCGGGCCGCCGCCGCGGCGCGGAACACCCGCACGTAGTTGCCGCCGAGCAGCTTCCCGGCCTCGGTCGGGCTGAAGCCCTGCCGGAGCAGGAGGTCGGCCACCGCGGGCAGGTCCGCGTAGTCGTCCCACACCTCGTTCACGCCGCCCTCCATGTCGGTGCCGATGCCCACGTGATCCACCCCGGCCGCGTCGACCATCCGCGCGATGCCGCCCACCCAGTCCCGCGCGTCCACGAACGAGAAGCCGCTCGGCCACACCCCGACGACCCCGCCCACCTGGGCCACGAGCCGCGCGTGCTCGACCGAGATCAGCCGCGTGTACGGGCCGAGGGGGCCGCGGGCGAGCGAGGTGTGCGAGAGCACGAAGGGCGTGGTGGTCACCGCGACGGCCTGCTGCACCAGCGCGAAGGTGCCGTGGGCCACGTCCACCACGATGCCGAGCCGGTTGCACTCGCGGATGACGTCGGCGCCGAGCGGGCTCAGCCCGCCCCAGCGCGGGTCCTCGGTCTGCTGGTCGCCGAGATCGCTCGGCATGTAGTGCACGAGCTGGAGGTGGCGGACCCCGCGGTCGTACACCTCGCGCACGCGCTCGAGCCGGCCGTCCATGAACTGGCAGCCCTCGATCGTGCCGATCAGCGCGGGCCGCCCGGCCGCGCGGGCCGCCTCGAGATCGTCCGGGGTCAGCACGCGGGTCATCCCGTGCTGCGCCACCAGCGCGTCCATGAACGCGAGCCGCCGCTCGGTGTGGGCGCGCAGCTCGCCCTCGGCCGCGTCGCGGTACTGGCGGATGCGGCCCCCGCCCACCGGGCGCCGGATGACCGGGCCGTCGGCCGAGTGGCACAGGCAGACCGCGGCGAGCCGGCCGCGGCGCATGTGGTCGGCCAGGTCGAAGCGTGGCGCCCGCGCGTAGCCCGCGCCGGCCGCGTGGGTGTGGAAGTCCACCGAGGTGGTGGCGGCCAGCAGCGCGGGCACCCGTGGATCGAGCTCCTCGAGGCGCCGGCCGTGGATGCCCGCGCAGCCGCCGAGCGCCGCCGCGCCGAAGGCGGCGCCGACCCCGGTCAGTAGCCGCCGCCGCGTCAGGCCAGAGGCCGCCGCCTCCGCCGCTTCATCCGTCGATCCGCACATCGCGTGCCCCCGGTCGGCCGCCTCAGGCCAGGTAGGCCCCGCCGTTGACGTGGATCAGCTCACCGGTGATCTGGCCCGC
>DATFAJ010000323.1:0-13669 GCA_035254745.1 Candidatus Methylomirabilota bacterium
TCGATTTTCTTGATCGCGTTGTCCACGCAGATCACGTCGTTGCCGAGATCGGCGAAGACGGCGCCGGTCACGAGCCCAACGTAACCCGTTCCCACTACGCAGATGTTCATCGCTCACGCCCCTCCAGACGGACTTTCAGGATAGCAGACGACCCTCCCACCACGCCAACCCGGGTCCCTCTCCCTCAGGACAGGGTGTGGCGAATCAGGCGCTCGCCGACCATGACCAGGAACAGCAGGAGCAGGTAGAAATTGGAGAAGAGGAAGAGCGAGAGCCACCCGCGCGGGTCGTCGGGCTGCCGCGCGAACTTCTCGGCCAGCCAGATCAGGCGGCCGCCGAGCGCCCCCGCCGCCACCAGGGCCGCCGCGCCGCCGACCCCGAAGGTGGGGGCGGCCATCGACCAGGCGGTGAGGCCCAGGGCGTAGAGCAGGATGAGGCGGGCGGTGCCCTCCACGCCCACGCGCTCGGAGACCATCGGGAAGCCGCCCGCCGCGTAGTCGCCGCGGTAGCGGAGGGCGAGGGCCCAGAAGTGCGGCATCTGCCACAGGAACAGGATGCCGAAGAGGATCACCGCGCCCGCGTCGGTGAAGGAGCCGCCGCCCGCCACCCACCCGATGACCGGCGGGATCGCTCCGGGCACCGCGCCCGGCACCGCCGCGAACGGCGAGTGGGTCTTGAGCCACGGGGTGTAGACCCCGTTGTAGAAGCCGCTCGCGGCCAGGCCCAGCACGCCCGCGGTGGCGCCCACCCCGAGCCAGAGCACGACCGTGCCCGCCGCGATGCCCGCGAGGGAGAAGGCCAGGCAGTGGGCGTGGGTGAGACGCCCCGACGGCAGCGGACGGCCCGCGGTGCGGGCCATCAGCGCGTCGCGCGAGCGCTCCTGGACCTGGTTCAGCGCGGAGGCGCCGCAGGACAGGAGCATGACCCCGGCCAGCACGAGCAGGCCCTGAGCCCACGGGAACTCCGGGCCGAGCGGCGCGCGGAGCATGAAGCCGGCTCCGGCCGAGACCAGCACCAGGAGCACGATGCCGAACTTGGACAGCTCCACGTAGGCGCTGAAGCGCGCGGCCACCCCGAGCGCGGGGAGGCTGCGCGAGGACGCCGCCGCGGCCCTAGGCGGCATGGGCCGCCTTCCGCCCCGCCCCCGGATCCGCGGCCGGCACGTCCGCGGGTCGCCAGCACCCGGCCTCGACGCTGGCCCAGACGAGCGTGGCCCAGAGCGCGTAGCCGACCGCCGCGTGCGCGGCCCGGACCGGAGGGGCCAGCTGCAGGAGCACCGTCGCGATGCCGAGCGAGACCTGCGCCACCGCGAGCGCGGCGACCAGGCGGGTGGCGATCGTGCGTCCGGCGACCGCCAGGTGGACGAAGACGCCCAGGAGCAGCACGCCCAGCCAGCGGTGGATCCAGTGCACCGAAGCCAGCCATCCGATGGGCAGCAGGTCGCCGCTGCAGAGCGGGAAGTCGGGACACGCGAGGCCGGCGCCCGCGTGCCGCACGTAGCCACCCACCGCCAGCTGCACGAGGAGCACCGCGAGCCCGGAGCGGGCGAGCCTACGGACGCGGTCGGCGCCGGCCGCGGGCGGTCGGGCCGGCCCGCGTAGCCCGAGGGCCAGCACGATGAGACCGCCCAGGATCAGCAGCGCGTTCACCAGGTGCGCGGTGCTGACCAGGTGGGGGAGCTTGAGCAGCACCGTGATGCCCCCGAGCGCGATCTGGAGCGCGAGCAGGGCCGGGAGCAGCCAGGCGAGGCGGCGCAGCCGGGCCGGTGCGGAGCTCCGCAGCGTGACCAGGCTCGCGGCCAGGATCAGCACGGTGGCGGCCAGCGCGGACAGGCGATGCCCGTACTCGATGAGCACGTCGGCCCGGAGCGGGGGGATCACCGAGCCGTGGCAGAGCGGCCAGTCCGGGCACGCGAGACCCGAGCCGGTGGCGCTGACCACGTTGCCGAGGGTCATCAGCACGAAGACCGCCACGACCGCGGCGAGGGCGATCCTAGCCGGCACGGGTCACCGTCCGGGTCGAGGGCGCCACGCCGTCGGCGCCTCCCGCGACCTGCCAGCGGAAGAAGACGACCGAGAGCGCGGTCAGGAAGATCATCCCCCCCGGGATCCACATGATCAGCCCGCCCAGATGCTGGTCGGCGTGCGGCGTCAGCACCGCCCAGATCCGCGGCGCCGCCGCGTAATACGGATAGAGCACGTCGTCGGCCATCGAGATGAAGATGGCCACCATCACCATCGGCAGCCCGACCACGAAGAGGTACAGCATCTGCACCGGGTAGGGCGCGCGGGGCAGCTCGTCGAGCGGGGACAGCATCGGCCACCAGAGCACGACCGACGCGGCCATGATCATGAGGTGCTCCACGATGTGGACCGGATGCTGCTCCATGGCCAAGTTGTACAGCGGCGGCAGGTGCCACGCCACCAGGACCACGTTGAAGGTGGCGAACGCCCCGCCCGGCCGGGTCAGCACCCGGCCGAGCCGGAGCAGGTGGGCGTCACGCAGGAGCGGCCGCACCATCCACCCGGGAGTGCCGTAGAGCAGCAGCGGGGGCATCGCGAAGACCAGCAGCATGTGCTGGATCATGTGCGCGCTGAAGAGGTAGTAGTCCGACAGGTCGTGCACCGGCCCGGTGAGGGCGCCGAGCAGCACCCCGAGCGCGCCCGCGAACGACGCGATCCGCGCCGGCTCGACCCGGGCGTGCGGGTCGATCCGTTGGCGCCAGAGCGTGGCCGCCCCGTAGGCGGCTCCCAGCACGAGCAGGCCGCCGACGACGGTGGGATCGGCGTGCCACGCGGTCCACTCGAAGCCGTCGGGCCCGAGGGGCGGCGGCCCCGCGGGCCCGGGTACTACGTGCGCCATGATCAGAGAACGACGCGGGGCAGCAGCACGAAGGCGCTGAAGAGCGCCATGACGGCCAGGATGATCGCGATGGCGATGATCAGCGGTCCCACGAACAGCGCGCGCATGATGGGGTGGTCGTAACGGAGGTGCATGAAGAAGCCGACCACCAGGAAGAACTTCACCGCGGACATCGCGAGCAGGCTGATCACGAGCAGCGTGCTCGGGAGGCCCGGGATGTAGAGCGAGGCCACCTCGACCGCGGTGATGATCGCCAGCACGATCGCCACGTTGATGTAGGTCTTGACGGTGGCGTGCCCGCCTCCTCCTCCGTGCGTCGCGACAGCAACGGCGTGATGCTCGGCCATCGGGCAGGCTCCTAGGGGATGAGGTAGATGACGGTGAAGATCGCGATCCACACGATGTCCACGAAGTGCCAGTAGAGGCCCGCGATCTCCACCTTGGTGTAGTCGCGTGCGTCGAGCTTGCCCCGCATCGCCAGGGTGACCAGCATGAGCAGCCAGATCACTCCGCCGGTGACGTGGGCCCCGTGGAAGCCGGTGAGCACGAAGAAGCTCGACCCGAAGAGGCTGGTCGAGAGGGTCAGGCCGTGGTGGAGGACGAAGGTCGTGAACTCGTAGACCTGGTTCAGCACGAAGTGCAGCCCCAGCATCGCGGTCACGAACAGCCAGCGGGCCGCCGTCTTCACCCGGTTCTGCTGGAGCGCGGCGAGCGCGAGCACCATGGTGAGGGACGACGCGAGCAGCAGGGCCGCGCTGTACGAGGTGAGCGGGATGTCGAAGACCTCGTGGGGCAGCGGTCCGGAGATCGACTTGCCCTTGTAGGCCAGGTACGTCCCGATCAGCGAGCCGAAGAACATGCAATCGGAGCCGAGGAACGCCCACATCCCCACCTTGCGATTGTCGAGCCCGGTGTTGCCGATGTTGGGGTCGTGAACGGCGTGCGCGGCGGCGTGATCGGCCACGGGGGCTCTCCTAGTGCCCGTGCCCGGTGGGGGGCCGGTGCAGCTCCATCGCGAACTTGTACATCAGGACCAGCGTGAGCACCCCGCCGATCGCGACCTGGACCATGCTGATCATCAGCCCGGACACCATCACCCCGAGCGCGAGGGCGAGCAGGAGCGGCCAGTAGGAGGTGGGCGGCATGTGGATCGCCGCGATCTCCGCCGCGGTCACCGGGCCGCCCTTGGGCCGCGGCGCGCCGCCGTGCCCGTCGCCGTACTTCTGGAGCCAGAAGTCGTCGCGGTCCTGTACCTGGGGCAGGCGCGCGAAGTTGTAGACCGGGGGTGGAGAGGGGATCGACCACTCCAGCGTCCGGGCGTCCCAGGGGTCGTTGCCGGCCACCGCGCCGCTCCGCCGCGTCTTGATCACGTTCGCGATGAAGAAGAGCAGGGACACCGCGATCAGGAACGCGCCGATCGTCGAGATCAGGTTCCAGAAGTTCCAGCCGAGGTCGGGCGCGTAGGTGTAGATCCGCCGCGGCATCCCGATCAGGCCCAGGTAGTGCTGGGGGAAGAAGGTCATGTTGAAGCCCAGCATCATGCTCCAGAAGTGCCACAGGCCCAGCCGCTCGTCGAGCAGCTTGCCGGTGATCTTCGGCCACCAGTAGTAGATGCCGGAGAAGAGGCCGAAGATCGAGCCGCCGAAGAGCACGTAGTGGAAGTGGGCCACCACGAAGTAGGTGTCGGTCTGCTGCAGGTCCACCGGGGGCGAGGCGTGCATGACCCCGGAGAGGCCGCCCATCGTGAACATCGCGATGAAGCCGAGCGAGAAGTAGAGCGGGGTCCGGAAGCGGATGGTCCCGCCCCAGAGGGTGCCGATCCAGTTGAGGATCTTCACCCCGGTCGGCACCGCGATCAGCATGGTGGAGATCGAGAACGCGGCGTCGGCCACCGGGCCCATGCCCACCGAGAACATGTGGTGGCTCCAGACCCCGAAGCCGAAGAAGCCGATCATGATGCCGGAGTAGATCACCACCGGCGCCCCGAAGAGCGGCTTGCGCGAGAAGGTCGGCAGCACCTCCGAGACGATGCCCATCGCGGGCAGGATCAGGATGTAGACCTCGGGGTGGCCGAAGATCCAGAAGAGGTGCTGCCAGAGCAGCGGGTCGCCGCCCGCGGCGGGGGCGTAGAAGAGGGTGCCGAAGAACCGGTCGAACATCAGGAGGATGAGGGCGACCGTGATCGCGGGGAAGGCGAGCACGAGCAGGAACTGGGTCACGAAGCTCATCCAGATGAACACCGGCATCCGCATCAGGGTCATGCCGGGGGCCCGCATGTTGATGATCGTCACCAGGAAGTTGAAGCCGGCCAGCATCGACGAGACGCCGAGGATCTGCAGACCGAGCATCCAGAAGTCGATGGTGTGGCGCGGGGAGAACTGGACCGAGGTCAGGTTGGCGTAGCCGAACCACCCGCCGTCCGGGGCGAGCCCGAAGAGCCAGCTCGAGTTTAGGAACAGGGCCCCGGAGAGGAAGATCCAGTAGGAGAGCGCGTTCAGGCGCGGGAACGCCACGTCGCGCGCCCCGATCATGAGCGGGATCATGTAGTTGAAGAAGGCCGCGCTCAACGGCATCACGGCCAGGAAGATCATGGTGGTGCCGTGCATCGTGAACAGCTCGTTGAACCGCTCGGGGCCGACCAGGGTGTTGTCCGGCCGCGCGAGCTGCAGCCGCATGATCAGGGCCTCGATGCCTCCCACCAGGAAGAAGATGAAGGCAGAGGTGCCGTACAGGATCCCGATCCGCTTGTGGTCGACCGTCGTGAGCCAGGACCAGACGGTTCCCCAGAAGGTCTCGGTCTCGACCTTCGAGCCGGGCATGAATGCCGCCTGAGTGGCCATGGCGATCCCCTTATTTCAGGCTGAGCAGGAAGGCGGCCAGGGCCTTGCTCTGCTCGCCGGTCATTCCCAGGTTCGGCATGAGGGCCCCGGGCTTCATGTGGTCGGGATTCTCGATCCACTTGACGAGGTTGTCCGGGGTCGACTCCATGAGCGAGCCGGCGAATCGCGCGCGGCTCGCGAAGTGGGTCAGGTCCGGGCCGATGTGTCCCGCCGAGATCCCGGTGATGGTGTGGCATCCCACGCAGGCCGACTGGGTGAAGATCGTCTTGCCCTGCTGGGCGAGCGCGTCCGCCGACTCGACCGGGGGCGCCTGCTGGCTCTTGACCCACTTCTCGAACTCGGCGGGCGGGTGCACGATGACGCGGAAGCGCATGTTGGCGTGGGACATGCCGCAGTACTCCGCGCACTGCCCCGGGTAGTCGCCCGGGGTGTCGGGAGTCAACGTGAGTTGGTTCATGCGGTGGGGCACCACGTCGCGCTTGCCGCCGAGCTGGGGCATCCAGAACGAGTGGATGACGTCGGGGGCGTTGAGCTGGAAGGTCGCGGTCTGCCCCACCGGGAGGTGGAGCTCGTTGGCGGTGGTGATCTTGAACTGCGGGTAGCGGAACTCCCACCACCACTGCTTGCCGACGACCTCCACCCGCAGCGCGGTGGCGGCGGGCGCCTCCTGCGTCTTGAAGATCACGCGGATGGTCGGGATCGCGAAGACGAGCAGGATCACCGCGAAGGCGATGGTCCAGCCCACCTCGAGCGCGGTGTGCCCGTGTACCTGCTTCGGGATCGCCGCGCCCGCGCGGTCCCGGAAGCGCCAGCAGACGAAGACGAGCATCGCCTCCACCGCGATGAAGATGCCGAGCGTCCACCACGAGATCAGCATGAAGATCCCGTGGGTCATCTTCCCGAAGTCCGACTTCGGGATCACGGTGCTCATCGGGGTGTCCCAGTTCCAGCCCACCGCGCTGCAGGAGCAGGCGAGCACCAGGACCGCGCCCAGCAGGCACGCGAGCGTCCAGTCGAAGCGCTTCCGGGGGTGGGGGGCCGTCGCGGGGGGCTGGATCATGGCGTGGTCTGGGTTCCTCTAGCGCGGGGCCGCCGCCGACTGGGTCGGCGGGCCGGTCGCCGCGACGGCGGGCCGGTGGACGTCGACCACGACCACCCAGCTCCGGGCGGCCAGGAAGAGCACGAGGAGCACCGGGATGCAGGTCCACAGCAGGTCGGTCCGGCGGCGGGCGCTGCGCGACGACACCGCCCGGCGCGACCTCAGGACGAAAGCCAGCGATTTGACCTGGACGACCAAGAAGACGGTCAGGACCAGGGCCAGCAGCAGATGCACTATCGTGGGCACAACATCCTCATTGAAGTGATGGCGCCGGAATCAACGCGGAGTGTACTTGATCCCGCGGACCCTTGCCAAGTGGAAACTTTCACATGCCCGCGCCGCCCGTCGCGCGCGATCACTCGGCCAGGCGCAGGAGCGTGTGGAGCAGCGCGTTGGTGCCCCGGCCGATCGCCTTCCAGTCGCTCATCTCGTCCGGCCGGTGGCTGCGGCCGCCGCGGGACGGGATGAAGAGCATGCCGGAGGCGGTGACCCCGGCCAGGTTCTGCGCGTCGTGGCCGGCGCCGGAGGGCATCCGCCGGGTGCGCAGCCGCAGCGCGTCGCACGCCGCCTGCACCGCGTCCATGACCAGCGGCGCGCAGCGCGCCGGCTCGGTGCGCGAGAGCATGTCGACGACCACGCGCAGGCCCCGGCGGCGCGCCACCGTGCGGGCGAGGGTGACGCACTCGCGGTCGAGGCGGGCGAGGATCCGCGGGTCGACCTCGCGCATCTCCTGCATCAGCAGCGCGCGGGCCGGGACGATGTTGGAGACGCCGGGGGAGAGCTCGATGCGGCCGAAGTTGGTCACGCTCCGGCCGCTGCCCTTGCGCACGATGTGCTCGCGCGCTTTCAGCGCGTACTCGCAGGCGGCCAGGAAGGCGTCCTTCCGCCGGGCCATCGGAGTGGTGCCCGCGTGGTCGGGCTCGCCGATGAAGGTGAGGCGGTTCCGGCGAATGCCCACGATGCCCTCCACGAGCCCGATGGGCACGCGCGCCTGCTCGAGGTGCGGACCCTGCTCGATGTGGAGCTCGACGTAGGCGTGCAGGGTGCGCGGGTCGCAGCGGGCCTCCGCGACGCGGGTCGCGTCGTAGCCGGCCCGCGCCATCGCGTCCACCAGGGACTCGCCGTCGACCGCGCGCAGGGTCGGGACCTGCGCCAGGTCGAGGCGTCCGGTGAAGGCGCGCGAGCCGAAGAGGCTGCCGTAGCGGCCCTCCTCGTCGCTCCACGCCACCACCGCGAGGGGCCGGCGCACGGGCAGGCGCGCCTCCTTCACGGTCTGCAGGCACTCGAGGCCGGCCAGGACTCCGAGGGCCCCGTCGAGGGGCCCGCCCTCGGGGACGGTGTCGATGTGGGAGCCGGTGAGGACCGCCGCGCCCTCGCCGGGCAGCATGCCGAAGGTGTTGCCGGCCGCGTCCACCCGCGTCTCGAGCCCCGCGGCCTTCATCTTCGACAGGAGCCACGCCCGGGCCTGCTCGTGGGGCGGGCTCCAGCACGAGCGCGTGATGCCGTGGCCGTCGGCGTTCCTGCCGTAGGTGGAGAGCGTCTCGATGTGTTCCTTCAGACGCGGCAGGGAGATGCCCGAGGTGGCCATGGACGCCGCGAGTATACCGCACACTCCGGACGCGCCGGGGCCGCCGGCGAAGACCTTGACACTTTCTCGCGCGGGCTCGTATCATGGACACTGAATCTTCGTTCAGCCTCATCTCGGTCAACCTCGGTGAGCCGCACCAGCGCGCGGGAGGGTGTATGGATTTCACGCTGACCCCTGAGCAGGAGTCCTTTCGCGACGAGGTGCGTCGCTGGCTGTCGAAGCAAATGCGGCAGGACTGGGTGGCGCGCCTGAGCCGGGGATCGGACATCCCGCGGCCCGAGGCCTACGACCTGCTGCGACGGTGGCAGCGGCAGCTCTACGAGGCCGGCTTCGTCGGCCTCACCTGGCCCAAGGAGGCGGGGGGGCGGGGGCTCTCCTTCATGGAGGAGATGATCCTCCAGCAGGAGATGGCCCTGTCGAAGGCGCCGCCGGTGCTGAACATCCTCGCGATCGGCATGGCCGGGCCCACCATCATCGCCTACGGGACCGACGAGCAAAAGAAGCGCTACCCGCCCAAGATGCTCTCGTGCGAGGAGATCTGGTGCCAGGGCTACTCGGAGCCCAACGCGGGCTCGGACCTGGCGTCGCTGCAGACCCGCGCGGTGAAGGACGGCGACCACTACGTGGTGAACGGCCAGAAGGTGTGGACGTCCCTCGCCCACGTGGCGGACTGGATGATGCTCCTGGCCCGCACGGACCCCGCGGCGCCCAAGCACAAGGGCATCACCTACTTCCTGCTGGACATGAAGGCCCCGGGCGTCACCGTGAAGCCGCTCAAGCAGATGACGGGCGACGCGGAGTTCAACGAGGTCTACTTCGACAACGTGCGCGTCCACGAGTCGCAGATCCTGGGCGGCCTCAACAACGGGTGGGCGGTCGGGCTCACGACCCTGATGTACGAGCGGCTGGCCCTCGGCTTCGGCCTGCAGGTGCGGCTGCGCATCGCGCTGGACAGCCTGGTCGACATGGCGCGCGCCACCAAGAAGAACGGGATCCCGGTCACCCAGGACCCGCTGATGCGGCAGAAGCTGGCCCAGATGTGGATCGACACCGAGGTGTTCAAGTACACCGGGGCGCGCGCGATCACCAAGCTGTTGAAGGGCGAGCTGCCCGGTCCCGAGGCCTCCGCCGGCAAGATGATGTGGGTGGAAGGCCACCAGCGCGTGCAGGAGCTGGCCATGGAGATCCAGGGCTCGTTCAGCCAGCTCACCCACGGCAGCGCGTGGGCGGTGGCCGACGGCCTCTGGCAGCACACCTTCCTGCGCTCGCGGGCCAACTCCATCGAGGGCGGCACCACCGAGATCCAGCGCAACATCATCGGCGAGCGCGTGCTCGGCCTCCCGAAAGGCTAAGCCATGAACTTCGGCTTCAACGACGAGCAGGAGCTCCTGCGGAGCACCGCGCGGAAGTTCTTCGAGAACGAGTGCGGCTCCGACACCGTGCGCCGCCTCATGGAGACTCCGGAGGGCATCAGCCCCGACCTCTGGAGGAAGATCGCCGAGCAGGGCTGGCTCGGCCTCGTCTTCCCGGAGGCCTACGACGGCCTGGGCCTGGGCCTGGTCGACCTGGTGGTGCTCATGGAGGAGATGGGCCGCGCGGTGGTGCCCGGCCCCTACTTCTCCACCGTGCTCCTGGGCGGCCTCGCCGTCCTCGAGGCCGGCAGCGAGGCGCAGAAGAAGGAGTGGCTCCCCAAGATCGCGGCGGGCGACAAGCGGGTGGCGCTCGCGTGGATGGAGCCGAGCGCACAGCTCGGGCCCGCCGGGGTGACCCTCACCGCGACCGAGAAGGGGGGCCGCTACACGCTCTCCGGCACCAAGCTCTTCGTGCACGACGCGCACACCGCCGACGCGCTGGTGGTGGCGGCGCGGACCCGGCCGGGCGCGGGCGCCGAGGGCGTCTCGCTGTTCCTGCTGCCCCGGGACACGAGCGGGCTCCGGGTGACGCTCCTGCCCACCATGGATCAGACCCGCAAGCTCTGCGAGGTGACGTGCGCCGACGTGACCGTCGGGGCGGCCGCGCTGCTGGGCGCGGCCGGGGCGGGCTGGGCGCCGCTCGCGCGGGTGCTCGACCGCGCCACCGTGGCCCTCTGCGCCGAGATGTGCGGGGGCGCCCAGAAGGTCCTCGACATGACGGTGGAGTACGCCAAGATCCGCCAGGCCTTCGGCCGGCCCATCGGCTCCTACCAGGGGGTGAAGCACCGCGCGGCCGACATGCTGGTGGACGTGGAGAACGCCAAGTCCATCACCTACTACGCGGCGTGGGCGCTCGACGAGGGCGCCGCGGAGGCTCCGCTCGCGGTGAGCATGGCCAAGGCCTACGTCTCGGACGCCTTCCGCCGGGTCGCCGCGGCGGGGATCCAGCTCCACGGAGGCATCGGCTTCACGTGGGAGCACGACCTCCACCTCTACTTCAAGCGCGCGAAGGGCTCGGAGTTCACCTTCGGTGATGCCACCCATCATCGCGAGCGGGTCGCTCAGCTCGTGAACCTGTAGCCTCCGCTCCGTCCATGATCAAGCGGGTCCGGGAGCACATGGGCCGATGGATCCGGCGCGACCCCCGGGAGATCCCGCCGGAAGCCCTGCTCTTCGCCGATCACGAAGAGATCCAGGACATCGCGCGCCAGATCCGCCGCACCAAGGTGGAGATGGACCGCGCGGTGCTCGCGATGCGCAGCTGGGCGCGTGACCTCGGGCGCCGCCTGGCCGAGGCCCCGCGGGGGCTCTCCCGGGGCGAGGATCTGCGAGCCCTGGGCGAGACGGTGGGCGGCCTGGCGCACAACTTCAACAACTCCCTCGCCGCGATCCTCGCCTACACCGAGCTGATGCTGCGCGAGAGCGAGTCGGAGGCGGCCCGGCGCCGGCTGGTGGTGATCCGCGACGTGGCCCTCGAGGCCTCGGCCACGGTTCGCAAGCTGCAGGAGTTCGTCTCCCGCCAGCCCCAGGTCGCCTTCGGGCCGGTGGGCCTGCCCGCGGTGATCGCGGAGGCACTCGAGCTGACCGCGCCGCGCTGGCGGGACGAGGCCGAGCGCAAGGGCACCGTCATCGCGGTCACCCAGGACATGGAGGCGCTGCCTCCGGTCGAGGGCAACGCCTTCGAGCTGCGGGACGCGCTCGTGCGCCTGATCCACAACGCGGTCGACGCCATGCCCAAGGGCGGCTCGCTCGCGATCCGGGCCGCGGCGGAGGCGTCGGGCTGGGTGATGGTCGAGGTGCGCGACTCGGGGGTGGGGATGTCCGAGGAGACGCGCCGGCGCCTGGCCGAGCACGCGCGGAGCCTCCAGCCCGGGCGCGGGACCAGCCAGGGCCTCGCCCACGTCTACGACATCGTCGAGCGCCACGGCGGCACCGTGGCCATCGAGAGCGAGGTCGGCAAGGGCACCACCGTGCGCCTGCGCCTGCACGCGAGCCGCTTCCAGATCATCCCCGCCTCGGAGGGTCTCGCCGAGCGGCAGGTCTCGCCGGACCAGGCCGCGCGCGTGCTCCTGGTGGACGACGACCCGCGGCTTCTGAGCGTGCTCTCCGACGTGCTGGACAGCGAGGGGCACGCGGTCACCACCGCCGCCAACGGGGAGGAGGCGCTCGCCGTCTTCGACCCGGGCGCCCACGACGTGGTGATCACCGACCTGGGCATGCCCAAGATGAACGGCTGGGAGGTCGCCCAGCGCATCAAGGCCCGCTCCCCCGGGACCGCGGTGTTCATCCTGACCGGCTGGGGCGAGGGCGTCTCCGCGCACGAGTCCATGCAGTTCGTGGACCGCGTGATCGCCAAGCCGGTGTCGGCGGAGGCCCTCCTGGAGCAGCTCGCCGGGCTCACGCGCTCCCGCGTCCCGCCGGCGTGACCGCGCCCGCCGGCCCGCCCGTCGCCCCGCGTCCCGCCGCCTCCGTCCTCCTGGTCCGCCCGGGGACGAGCTGCCCGGTCGAGGTCTACATGATCCGCCGCCAGAAGAGCATGCGCTTCCTCGGGGGGTTCTACGCGTTCCCCGGGGGCAAGGTCGAGCCGACCGACGGCAGCGAGGCGGCCTTCGGGCGCTGCCGCGGCATCTCGACCGCGACCGCGCTCGCCGCGTTCCCCGCCTCCGACGGCCTGCCCCCCCTCGCGTTCTGGGTGACCGCCGCCCGCGAGCTGGTGGAGGAGACCGGGCTCCTGGTCGGCTGCGACGCCGACGGCCGCCCGGTGGACACACGCGATCCCGCGGTCCGCGATCGGGTGGAGCGGGTGCGGCACGCGCTGGCCGCCGAGGCCGCGGTGTTCCACGCGCTGCTCGAGGAGGAGGGCTGGCAGCTGGATCTCGCGCCCTTCCGCTACCTCTCGCACTTCATCACGCCGCCGTCGAGCCCGATCCGCTTCACCGCCCGCTTCTTCCTGGCCCCGGTGCCCGCCGGACAGGAGCCGCGCCTGCTGGGCGGCGAGGCCTCCGAGGGCTTCTGGATCGATCCGGCCGAGGGCCACCGCCGCTTCCTCGCGGGCGAGATGCAGATGGCCGAGCCGGCGGACTGCGGGCTCCGTTACCTGGCCGGGTTCGACGATCTGGATGCGGTGTGGGACGCCCACACCGACGGGCGGCACAAGTTCCACGGCATCACCGACCGCATCGAGGCCGCCGGCTTCTCGATCCCGCGCGGCAAGCGCTCCGGGCAGGGCTGAGCCGGCCGCACGCATGGACAATGCGGCCTCCCTCTTCGTCGACGCCCCCGTCGAGGAGGGCCATGGGGAGCAAACTGCGCTCGTCACGCCGGCGGGCCGCGTTACCTACGCGGGGCTGCAGCGCCTCACCGACCGCGCCGCGCGGGCGCTGCGCGCCCGGGGCGTCGAGCCCGAGCAGCGCGTCGCGCTGCTGATGGCCGACGGCCCCGGCTGGGCCGCCACGTTCTTCGGAGCCCTCAAGCTCGGGGCGGTGGCGGTCCCGCTCAACACGCGCCTCGGGCCGGCCGACCTCCGCACCGTCCTGGCGGACTGCCGGCCCCGGGTGCTGGTGGCCGACCGTCCGCTGCTGGCGGCGGCCAGGATCGACGAAGCCGCGATCGGCGCGCGCCCCGTGCTGGACTTCGACGCCCTGGTCCGCGACGCCTCCGAGGACCCGGTGCCGGTGGAGCCGGTCGGCCCCGACGCGATGGCCTTCTGGCTCTACACCTCGGGGACCACCGGATCGCCGAAGGCGGCGGTGCACTGCCATCGGACGCTCCCGGCGTGCCGCCACTATCTCGAGCTCGTCGGCGTGACCGCGGCCGACCGGGTGTTCGCCACCTCGAAGCTGTTCTTCGCCTACGCGCTCGGCAACCT
>DATFAJ010000324.1:0-4725 GCA_035254745.1 Candidatus Methylomirabilota bacterium
AGAGGGTGAGGGGTTCCCGTGACCGGCACGCTGTACGTGGTCGCCACTCCCCTCGGCAACCTCGAGGACATCACCCTCCGGGCCCTGCGCATCCTGAAGGAGGTGGCCCTCGTCGCGTGCGAGGACACCCGCCGCACCCGCATCCTCCTCACCCACTTCGGCATCCACGCCCGCGTCACGAGCTACTTCGAGCACAACAAGCTTCGCAAGGGCACCCGGCTGCTGGAAACGCTGCAGGCTGGCCAGTCGGTGGCCCTGGTGACCGACGCGGGGACTCCCGGCATCTCGGATCCGGGCTTCCTGCTCGTCCGGCAGGCGCGCGAGGCCGGGATCCCGGTGGTGCCGGTGCCGGGTCCGTCCGCGGTGGTGACCGCCCTGTCCGCGGCGGGGCTGCCCGCCGACCGCTTCGTCTTCGACGGCTTCCTGCCCGTGAAGCCGGGCCGGCGCATCCACCGGCTGGAGGCGCTGCGCGACTTCGAGATGACCGTGGTCTGCTACGAGTCCCCGCACCGTATCCTGGCGACCCTCGACGCGGTGGCCCAGGTGTGGGGCGAGCGCGAGATCGTGGTGGCCCGGGAGCTGACCAAGCAGTTCGAGGAGATCGTGCGCGGCCCGGCGGCCGGCCTGAGGCAGCGCTTCGAGGCCGGCACCGCGCGCGGGGAGTTCACCCTGATTTTGCCCGCGCCAGGTTTCGAGACCGCCGCGTCCGAACCGATGGTAGAGTGACCGCATGATCAGGATCTGGCTCGTCGCGCTCGTCGTGCTGGCGTCTCTCGGGGTGGGGACGCGCCCCGCGTCCGCGGAATGGTTCGCCGACCTCTTCGCCGGGCTGAGCCTCACGCGGGACCACGATCTCAAGCTCAACGACCAGGGGATCGGCCAGGGCACCTACGAGTCGGTGGAGTTCGACCGGTCGCTGGCGTGGGGCGGGCGCTTCGGGCGCTATTTCGACTCGGTGCCGTTCGTCGGTCTCGCGCTGGACTTCTTCCGCTTCTACCCCGACATCGGCGGCCAGTCGGTGCAGCTCCGCGGCTGCTTCTTCCCGGGCGGCTGCGGCACCGGCCGGGGCGGTACCGGCTCCCTCGAGGTGCAGACCACCGCGGTCTCGGTGGACCTGATGCTGCGGCTGCCGCTCTGGAAGTCGACCGAGGCCCCCCAGGGTCGGGTGCAGCCCTACGTGGCGGTGGGCCCGCCGTTCTTCATCACCACGATCACCCCCCGGAACACGCGCAACTTCCGCAACCACGACGACGACACCGACTACTCCTTCGGGTTCAAGGCGGCGGCGGGCGTCGCGGTGCAGGTGTTCAGCAACCTGGCCCTGTTCGGCGAGTACCGATTCACCCACGTGTCGCCGGAGGTCGAGCTGCACGACGCGAACCTCAACCGCACCACGCTGCGGACCGATCTCGACACCCACTCCGCCCTGGTCGGCATCTCCGCCCGCTGGTAGCCGCCCGCCCGCGTCGGGGAGGTTTGTCCCGCCCCCTCGCGCGTATCCCGTATACTAAGGGGCCATGTTGATCCCCAAGGCTCTCACCATCGCCGGCTCCGACTCCGGCGGCGGCGCGGGCATCCAGGCGGATCTCAAGACGTTCTCCGCGTTCCGGGTGTTCGGCATGTCGGTGATCACCGCGGTGACGGCGCAGAACTCCCTCGGGGTCCAGGGGGTGGAGAACCTGCCGCCCGCCTTCGTGGCGCGGCAGCTCCGCTCGGTCCTGGGTGACTTCGGCACCGACGCCGCCAAGTGCGGCATGCTGTCGACCGCGGCCATCATCGACGCGGTGGCCGAGACGCTGGGCGAGCTCCGGGTGGAGAAGCTGGTGGTGGACCCGGTGATGGTGGCCAAGTCGGGTGATCCGCTGTTGCAGGCCGACGCCCGCACCGCGCTGGCCGACCGCATCCTGCCGCTCGCCCTGGTGGTCACGCCCAACCTGCCGGAGGCCGAGGTGCTGGCCGGCATGCGGGTGGCCGAGCCCGAGGACATGGAGGAGGCGGCGCGGCGCATCCACCTGATGGGGCCGCGCTACGTGCTGGTCAAGGGCGGCCACCTCAAGGGCGACGCGACCGACCTGCTCTGGAACGGGCGGGAGTTCACGCGCTTCACCGCCGCGCGGGTCGACTCCGCGAACACCCACGGCACCGGCTGCACCTTCTCGGCCGCGATCGCAGCGGGGCTCGCGCGCGGGCAGGCCCTCGGCGACGCGATCCGCTCCGCCAAGGCCTACGTGACCCGCGCCATCCGCGAGGGCTTCAAGGCCGGCCGCGGAGTGGGCCAGCTCCGCCACTTCATCCCCGACTGGTGATGGCCGACTCCGAGCCGATCGCGAGCGCGGGGACGCCGGGGGACGACGACGCCGGCAAGATGTCGTTCTTCGAGCACCTCACCGAGCTGCGGACCCGCATCATCTGGAGCCTGATCCCCGCCGGGGTCGGCCTCGGCATCTCGCTCTACTTCACCACCAACGTGATGCGCTTCCTCTCGCGTCACCTCAAGACCGAGCTGGTCTTCACGACCCCCACCGAGGCCTTCTGGACCTACATGAAGGTCGCGATGATCATGGGCATCTTCATCGCGATGCCGGTCATCCTCTGGAACGTGTGGGCGTTCGTGGCCCCCGGCCTCCACAAGCACGAGCGCAAGTACGCGATGCCGTTCGTGCTCGTGGGCTCGATCCTCTTCCTCTCCGGCGGCGCCTTCGCGATCTTCGTGATCATCCCGTTCGCCATCAACTTCCTGGTGAGCTTCGGGCAGGAGCAGGGCCTCAAGCCCATGATCACGATCTCGAGCTACATCGACTTCATCATCAAGTTCACGCTCGCCTTCGGGGTGGTGTTCGAGCTGCCGGTGGTGATCACGCTCCTGTCCATGCTCGGGATCGTGACCCCCCAGTTCCTGTCCAAGAACCGGAAGTACGCGATCCTGATCAACTTCATCATCGCGGCCATCCTCACCCCGACCCCCGACATCGTGAACCAGACCCTGATGGCGGGCCCGCTCTGCATCCTCTACGAGCTCGGCATCATCTCGGCGCGCATCTTCGGAAGAAAGAAGACGGCGAAGCCGGCGCTCACGGAAGACCCGACGAAATGAGCCCGCTCGAATTCTCCTCGCTCGATCTGCCCGGACCGGTCCGGCGCGGGATCCAGGACGCGGGGTTCGTGGCCACCACCGCGATCCAGGAGGCGGCGCTGCCGCTGGCCCTGCGCGGCAAGGACGTGGCCGGGCAGTCGCAGACCGGCACCGGCAAGACCGCCGCGTTCCTGATCGCGGCCTTCACGCGCTGCCTCACGCACCCGGCCCCCGCGCATTCCGGGGTGACCTCGCCCCGCGTGCTGATCATCGCCCCGACCCGGGAGCTGGTGGTGCAGATCGAGGCCGACGCGCGGCTGCTCGGCTCGCACACCGGGCTCGGGATCCTGGCGGTTTACGGGGGTATCGACTACAACAAGCAGCGCGACGCCCTGCGCGACGGCTGCGACATCCTGGTCGGCACGCCCGGGCGGCTCATCGACTACCTCAAGCAGCACATCTGGTCGCCGGGCAAGGTCGAGGTCCTCGTCATCGACGAGGCCGACCGGATGTTCGACATGGGCTTCATCGCCGACCTGCGCTTCATCCTGCGCCGTCTGCCCAAGCCGGAGAAGCGGCAGTCCTTCCTGTTCTCCGCGACGCTCTCGTTCCGGGTGCTGGAGCTGACCTGGGAGTTCATGAACAATCCGGCCCAAATCAGCATCACCCCGCAGCAGAAGACGGTGGAGAAGGCCGAGCAGGTGCTCTATCACGTCGGCCGCGAGGAGAAGTTCAACCTGCTGCTCGGGCTGCTGCGTCGCGAGGGAGGCAGCCGCATCCTCATCTTCTCCAACACCCGGGAGGAAGCGAGGCGGCTCGAGGATCGGCTGAGCCGTAACGGCTGGGAGGCGCGCGCGCTCACCGGCGACGTGGACCAGAAGAAGCGGCTCAAGATCCTGAACGACTTCAAGGACGGCCAGCTACCGATCCTGGTCGCCACCGACGTGGCCTCGCGTGGATTGCACATCGAGGGCGTGAGCCACGTGGTGAACTGGGATCTGCCGCAGGACGCCGAGGACTACGTGCACCGCATCGGCCGCACCGCGCGTGCCGGCGCGGCGGGCAAGGCGATCAGCCTGGTGGACGAGGCGGGGGCGCTCGCGCTCGAGCCGATCGAGAAGTTCATCGCCCAGAAGATCCAGGTGGACTGGGCCGAGGACGACCTGTACCTGCCCGAGATCAAGCCGACCAGCGAGGAGCGGCGCCGTTACGCCGAGGAGAAGCGCCAGCGCATGGCCGCGCGGGGCGGCGGGCGCGGCGGCGGCCCCGGGCGCCCGGGCGGTGGTGGCGGCGGGGGCCGGCGCGACGGCCGCGGCCCCAGCCGAGGTCCGCGCCGCTGATGTCTCCCTCTCCCCCTGGGGAGAGGGCAGGGTGAGGGGTGGGATGCTGAGGGGCCCATGACCACTCATGTCGACCTCACGCTCCCCGACGCCGAGCGTCGCCTCGCCGCATCGCTCTCGACTCCGTGGCGCGACCTCCTCTACACGCCCGGCCCCGATCTCACCTCCCCGCTCGATCCCGGCGCCTATCGCTCGAGCCTCGTCGTGCTCCGTGACGACGGCGTCGCCGTCCGCTTGACCTCGCGGGTGACACCTGCGTACGGCCGAGAGCTGTGCCGCCTGCGCCTGGAGACGCTCCCGTTGACGCGCCCC
>DATFAJ010000325.1:0-2671 GCA_035254745.1 Candidatus Methylomirabilota bacterium
GCTTCCTGAGTCGCATGCAGCCACCATCCTCGCTGCCCGCGTGGCTCACCGAGGCGGACATCGATTTCTACACCGGCGAGTTCTCTCGCGCCGGCTTCCGAGGCGGCCTCAACTGGTATCGCAACATCGACCGGAGTTGGGAGCTCCTGGCCCCGTTCGCGGGCGCTCGGGTGACCGTACCCGCGCTCTACGTGGCGGGAGACCTCGACCTGGTCGTCGCCTTCCGCGGGATGGACCAGCTCATCCCCAATCTCTCGAAGTTCGTGCCCGCCCTCCGCAAGACGATCATGCTCCCCGACTGCGGGCACTGGACCCAGCAGGAGCGCCCGCGCGAGGTCAACGCGGTGATGATCGAGTTCCTGCGAAGCCTGTAGCCGCGACGCGGTCGAGCGGCGCCATCGCGGGCGCGACCTCCTCCGCGAACAGGCGCATCGACCGCAGGGCCAAATCGGTGCGGAGCCCGGGCAGGGCCATCACCAGGAGCACGCGCTCGTAGCGGGTGGCCTCGCAGAACTGCTGGAGCCCTCGGGTCACCTCGGCGGGTGCGCCGACCAGGGCCCAGCCGTCGTCCAGGTACTCGCGGAAGGAGCGGAGGCGGAGCAGGGAGCGGTCGAAGGAGCCGGGGACCGAGCCGCCGGTCGCGTCGGAGCGCAGCACCGCCATGCGCCGCTGATAGCCCATGAACGGCGCCTCGATGGCCCGGAGCGCCTCCTCGTGATCGGGCGCGACGTGCACCACCCGCATGCCCCACGAGCGCGCCTCGAGCGCCTCGATCTCGGCCGGGGAGCGGCCGGCCTCGAGCGAGGCCTCGCGGTAGAGCCGGTGCCGCCGCTGCAGCTCCGGCACCGGCACGAAGAACGACGACAGGGTGGGCAGGCCCAGGCGCGCGGCGGAGAGCACGCTCTCCTCGCTGTTGGAGGCGATGAACAGCGGCGGATGCGGCCGCTGCACCGGCTGCGGGCGCACGTGGAGCCGCTCGGCCGAGTGGAAGCGGCCGGTGAAGTCGAAGGGCGCGCCGCTCCAGGATCGGCGCATGAGCGCGACGCCCTCCTCGACGCGCGCGCGGCTGTCGTCGCGGTCGGACTGGAAGGTCTGGTAGTCCTGCAGCGTGCCGCCGCGGCCGATCCCCACGTCGAGCCGCCCCCCGCTCACCACGTCGAGGACGGCGAGCGACTCCGCGAGGTCGACCGGGTGGTGGAGCGGCAGCAGGCTCACGCCCATGCCGAGGCGCAGGGTCGTCGTGCGCGCCGCCACGAAGGACGCCAGGACCGGCGGGGTGGGGCAGAGGCCGTAGTCGTTGAAGTGGTGCTCGGCGATCCAGACCGAGTGGTAGCCGAGCGCCTCGGCGGCCAGCATCTGCTCGAGGCCCGAGTGATAGACGAGCTGCTCGCTCCACTGCTCGTCGCGCTGCATGAGGAAGAACAGTCCGAAGTCCATGGATCCTCCTGGGTCAGTTCACGTCCGGGCGAAAGATCGCGTGCAGCACCTCCGGGGCCAGCGCCCGGTCGGGGAGCCCGGGACCGAAGCGAGCCTCGAAATCGGAGCGCAGCAGCTCCCGATATCGCACGGTCCCCGGTGACCGCAGCCCCGCGTACACGTACACGACCTCGGTGTGCTCATCGGGCACCGCCACCGCCCGGGCGAGGTCGCGCCACGTGGCCGCGTCACCCCAGCGCGGATCGAGGGCCATCAGCCAGGCCCGCTCGTCCCCGCCGGGCACCCGCGGGGCCGCGAGGGCGGCCCCGATGAGATCGCGCAGCGCCGGCTCGCCCGCGAGCGCGGCCGCCACGTGACCCTGGGCGGTGAGGTTCCGCGCGCGCGAGAGCCCGGCGGCCAGCGCCCGGAAGAGCGGGTCGGGCGGCGCGGCGGCGCCGTTCCAGGCGGGGAGCGCGGCGCGCAGCTCGCGGAAGGGCTCGAGGCGGCCCCAGCGCTCCGCGTCGCTCCAGCCGACCGTGTTGTCCCACGCCACCACGAAGGCGAGCGCGTCGTCGCCCGCGCCGGTCGCCACGCGGCCGCTGACCTGCTCGTCGAACAGCTCCGGATCGCAGGGATGGTTGTGGGCGCGGCACCAGTCGGCGGTGTACACCCGGCGCATGTGGTCCACGTGGGCGCGCCGCAGCCCGCGCGTGGGTCGGGGCGGGTAGAGCGCGGTCTCCGCCGCGCGGCCGCCGTCCCAGAGCGCGAGGGCCACCGGGTGAAACGACGCGAAGTGCACCTGGTTCCGCTGGTAGACGAGCCGGCCGTCCGCGAGGGCGGCCACCGGCCAGCCGGCCAGGACGCCGCGGACCGCGAGATCGGGCCCGAGGACGACGGTGCACTCGGCGGAGGGGTTGATGTGCGCCTGGACGAGGAAGCCGCCGGGGAACCGGTCGAGCGCGAGGCCGGACCGGCACCACTCGGGCGGGAGCGCGCCGGCGTCGGCCGCGCCGCGCCAGTCGAGCGGCGCGGCGGTCCACCGCCGGGTGGCGCGCTCGAAGCGCGCGGCCTGCAGGAGCGGCGCGGCGGGCGGCTTCGCGAGGTAGACCACCAGCAGGTCGCGCTCGTCGTCGAGAACCTGGTAGGCCTGGAGCGGCTGGTCGGCGGCGGCCGGCGGCGGCACCGGCACCACACCCCGGGCTGCCAGCACCTCGCCGAGGGTCTCGGCGCGGGCGGGACCGGCCACGAGCGCGAG
>DATFAJ010000326.1:0-2966 GCA_035254745.1 Candidatus Methylomirabilota bacterium
GCAGGTCACCGTCCAGGCCGATCCGGCGCAATTGACCCAGGCGATCGTCAATCTTGCGATCAACGGCCGCGACGCCATGCCGGAGGGCGGGGAGATCGTGATCCGCGTCGCCGGCAGCACGCCCGACCGTCCTTTCGCCGAACGCCACCCCGAGCTGACGGCGGCGCGCTATGCCGCAATCAGCGTCCGCGACCAGGGCTGCGGCATTCCGGAGGCCATCATCGACCGCATCTTCGAGCCGTTCTTCACCACCAAGGAGCAGGGCAAGGGCACCGGGCTGGGGCTCGCCACCGTCTACGGCATCGTGAAGCAGAGCGGCGGCTACATCGAGGTCGACAGCGAGCCGGATCGGGGCACCACGTTCCGGATCTACCTGCCCCGGGTCGACGCGGCGGAGTCCGCCGCCGATCGCGCCGCCCGGCCCGCCGCACCGGCCGGCGGCACCGAGACCATCCTGCTGGTGGAGGACGAGGAAGGGGTGCGGGAGCTGGCCCGCGACATCCTGCGGGCCAGCGGCTACACCGTGATCGAGGCCCGCAACGGGCCGGAGGCGCTGCTGCTCAGCGAGCGCCACCCGGGACCGCTCGACCTGCTCCTCACCGACGTGGTGATGCCGCGGATGAGCGGGCGCGAGCTCGCCGAGCGCATGGGCCCGCTGCGCCCGGACCTGAGCGTGCTCTACATGTCGGGCTACACCGACGACGCGGTCATCCGCCACGGCGTCCTCGGCGCCGACACCGCGTTTCTGCAGAAACCGTTCACGCCGGCCGCCCTGGTCCAGCGCGTCCGCGAGACGCTCGACCTGGCCCGGCGCGAGCCGGCCCCCGTCGCCTGATCCGCTAGAGCCCGCGTCCCACCGCCTCCGCCACCGGCTTGAGCTCGCGCATGAGCTGGGCGAACTTCGAGGGCTTGAGCGACTGGGGCCCGTCGGACAGCGCCTCCTCCGGCCGCGGATGCACCTCGATGATCAGCCCGTCCGCGCCGCAGGCCACCGCCCCCTTGGCCATCGGCGCGACCAGGTCCCAGTGCCCGGTGCCGTGCGACGGATCCACGACGACCGGAAGGTGGCACAGCTTCTTCAAGACTGGAACCGCGTTCAGGTCCAGGGTGAACCGGGTCGCGGTCTCGAAGGTGCGGATGCCGCGCTCGCAGAGGATGACGTTCGGGTTGCCCGCGGAGAGGATGTACTCGGCCGAGAGCAGGAACTCCTGGATGCTGGTGGCCATGCCGCGCTTGAGCAGGACCGGCTTGCCGACCTCGCCCACCCGGCGCAGCAGGGTGAAGTTCTGGATGTTGCGCGCCCCGATCTGGAGGATGTCGCTGTACTCCGCGACCACCTCTACGCCCTCGGTCTCGAGCACCTCGGTGACGACCGGGAGCCCGGTGCGCTTCCGCGCCTCGGCGAGGTAGCGCAGGCCCTGCTCCTTCAGTCCCTGGAACGCGTAGGGCGAGGTCCGCGGCTTGTAGGCGCCGCCCCGGAGGATCTTGGCCCCCGCCGCCTTGACCGCGTCCGCCACCTCGAGCACCTGCGCCTCCGACTCCACCGAGCAGGGCCCCGCCATCACCACCACGTCGTGGCCGCCCACCGTGACCCCGTTGATGCGCACCTCGCTCGACTCGCGGCGCACCTCGCGGCTGGCCAGCTTGAACGGCTGCTGCACCGGCATGACCGACTCGACCGTCTCCATCGCCTCGAGCAGGCGCAGGTCGGGCCGGCCGCGCTCCTCGCCCACCGCGGCCACGATGGTCTTGAACTCGCCGCGGATCACGTGCGGGCCGTAGCCCATCTCGGTGATGCGGCGACACACCTCGTCCACGTCGGCGTCGTTGATGCCGGACTTGAGCACGATGATCATAGGGTCCTCCCCAGCACCTGGGCCAGCGGCCGGAGCTCGGACATGAGCTGCGCGAACTTGGTGGGCTTGAGCGACTGCGGGCCGTCGGAGAGGGCCTCGGCCGGGTTGTTGTGCACCTCGATGATGAGCCCGTCGGCCCCGGCCGCGAGGCCGGCCTTGGCCATGGCCGAGACGTACTCCCAGTGGCCGGTCCCGTGGCTCGGGTCCACGAACACCGGCAGGTGCGAGAGCTTCTTCACCACCGGGATCGCGTTGAGATCGAGGGTGTAGCGCGTGGACGTCTCGAAGGTGCGGATGCCGCGCTCGCAGAGGATGACGTTGGGATTGCCGCCCGCCAGCACGTACTCGGCGGAGAGCAGCCACTCCTGGATCGAGGTCGACATCCCGCGCTTGAGCAGCACCGGCTTGCCGCACTCGGCCACCCGCTTGAGCAGCGAGAAGTTCTGCACGTTGCGCGCGCCGATCTGGAGGATGTCGGCGTGCTCGGCCACCACCTCGACCTTGTCCGGCTCCATGACCTCGGTCACCACCGGCAGGCCCGTGCGCTTGCTCGCCTCGCGGAGCAGGGTGAGGCCGTCCTCCTCGAGCCCCTGGAAAGCGTACGGCGAGGTGCGGGGCTTGAAGGCGCCGCCCCGGAGCACGTGTGCACCCGCGGCCTTGACGCTCTCGGCCACCGCGGTGAGCTGGGGCTTCGACTCGACCGAGCACGGCCCGGCCATCACCACGATCTGGGGGCCGCCGACCGGGACCCCGTGGACGCGGAACTGGGTGTTGTCGGGATGGGCCTCGCGACTCGCGAGCTTGAAGGGCTGCAGGATGCGCACCACGCTCTCCACCGACTCGAGCGACTGGAGCGCGAGCAGCTGCTCCTTCGCCCGATCGTCGCCCACGACCCCGATGATGGTGCGCACCTCCCCGCGGGAGAGGTGGGTCTTGAACCCGAACTCCCGCACCCGTCGTGAGACGTCCTCGATGTCGGCCTCGCTCGATCCCGGCTTGAGCACGATGATCATTTGCGTCTTCCCCCTGTGTCCCGCGGTGTCTCTTGCGGACTCTCGTTTAGTTCTTCAGGCTCTTCAGCTGCAGGGGCCCCGAAATGGCCCCCGCACT
>DATFAJ010000327.1:0-2047 GCA_035254745.1 Candidatus Methylomirabilota bacterium
ATCGCGGAGAACAACGCGGAGGCGGTCAACTACAACCCGGACGTGATCCGCACGCTCGCGATGCCGATCCTGAGCGAGGGCGGCACCGCGATCCTCACCGGCAACCTGTGCCCGGACGGCGCGGTGCTGAAGCAGTCGGCCGCCTCGCCGCACCTGCTCACGCACCGCGGGCGCGCGGTGGTGTTCGAGGACCACGCCGATCTCCACGCGCGCATCGACGACCCCGACCTGGACGTGGACGAGACGTGCGTGCTGGTGCTCAAGCGCGTGGGGCCCAAGGGCGCGCCCGGCATGCCCGAGTGGGGCGCGGCGCCGATCCCGAAGAAGCTCCTGCAGAAGGGCGTCAAGGACATGGTGCGCATCTCGGACGCGCGCATGAGCGGCACGTCCTACGGCACCGTGGTGCTGCACGTCTCCCCGGAGGCCGAGGCGGGCGGGCCGCTCGCCCTCGTCGAGAACGGCGACCCGATCGAGCTGGACATACCAAACCGCCGGCTGACCCTCCGGGTTCCCGATGACGAGCTTGCCCGGCGCCGGGCGAAATGGAAGCCGCGGCCGCCGCACTATTCGCGGGGTTACGGCCGCCTCTTCCTCGACCACGTCCTGCAGGCCCACGAGGGCTGCGACTTCGACTTCCTGCGCGGGAAAACGCCCGTCCGCGCTGAAGATACCGCCGGCCCCAGCCACTCCTAGCCCGGGGTCAGGTCTTACATTACGACATTGTCGTAAATACCGCCCTGGGGGCCTCCGTCTGAGTGGGCACAGAAGGAGGTGCACCCCATGCGACAGCTCGTAGCGGTGGCTCTGGTGGTGGCGCTGATGGTCGGCGTGGCCGTCCCGGCCGCGTATGCGGGCACCGCCACCAACGTGGCGCTCGGTCTGGCTTCCTTCGCGGTCTTCAATCAGGTGGTCGGCGGCTTCCTGGCCCCGCGGCCCGTCTATGCTTACCCGGCGCCGGTCGTCATCGAGCGACCCGTCCCCGTGTACCGCCAGGTGATCGTGACGACTCCGCCGCCACCTGCGCCCATATACCGAAACGTCGTGTACTACCCGCACGGCCGGTACGAGCTGCGTGGTGATGGGGTTTACACCGCCTACCAGTGGGTGTGGATCCCGAGCGTGGCCGCCGTGCCGCCGGTGCCTCCCCCTCCGCCGCTGCAGTAGTCTCGCCGCGGCTTCGCAGACGATGGGCCCGGCGGTCGGGGTGACGTCACCCCGACCACCGGGCCTCAGGCTTTCCGCCGGGGTCAGGTCTTACAAAACGACATTTCGGCCGAGGTGCCGACCGAAAAATGTCGGAATGTAAGACCTGACCCCAGCCTACTCGAGGGCGCGGCGGAGGGAGCCGGCGGCGACCTTCAGCCGGCGGCGGGCTTCCTTCGCGTCGACGTGGAGGCGGGCCATCGCGATGGCGACCTTGGCGCTGGCGCCGGAGGCCTTCAAGAGGCGCTCGGCCTCGCGGGGCGACACGCGGCCGAGCTGGCCGACCAGGCGCAGCGCGCGGGCGCGCAGCTTGGCCGAGCGGGGGCGCAGGTCCACCATGCGGTTGCCGTAGACCTTGCCGAGGCGCGCGAACGACGCGGTGGTGAGCGTGTTGAGCGCGAGCTTGGTGGCGGTGCCGGCCTTGAGTCGCGTGGAACCGGTCAGCACCTCGGGGCCGACCGCCAGCGCGATCACCACCCGCGCAGCGGAAGCCGGCACGTCCGGGTTGCAGGTGACGAGCGCGGTGGCCGCACCGCGCCGGCGCGCCTCCTGCAGGGCCGCGCGCACGAACGGCGTCACGCCGCTGGCCGCGATGCCCACGACCACGTCGCCGGGCCGCACCCGGCGGCGGATCTGACGCACGCCCTCGGGTCCGTCGTCCTCCGCGCCCTCGGAGGAGCGGAACACGGTGCGCTTGCCGCCCGCGATGACCGCCTGCACCAGCGACGGCGGCGTGTCGAACGTCGGCGGGCATTCCGCGGCCTCGAGCACGCCCAGCCGCCCGCTGGTGCCCGCGCCCACGAAGATCAGCCGGCCGCGCCGCGAGAGCGCGCGCACGATGAGA
>DATFAJ010000328.1:0-5145 GCA_035254745.1 Candidatus Methylomirabilota bacterium
GGCAGCTCGGCGCGACGTCGCGGGTGGTGGTGTTCAACACCGCCACCGGGCTGCGCTACCCCCACCTGATGGACGGCCCGGTACCGGTCATCCCCGGCGCGGGCTCGATCGACGACGCGGCGGTAGCCCGGGCGCGCCGCGCGATCGACGGCGCCTAGGGCGCCGAGAAGCGCTGCGCGTTGCCCATGTGCGGCCAGGCGAAGGCCTGCACGTTGGCGAGCATCTGGCGAATGTGATTACGGTCGTGGTACACCCACTCGTGGAGCACGTCGGCCACGGTGAGGACGCCGACCTTGGGATGCTGCGCGCGGCGCGCGAGGTCCGCCGCCGACAGGCCGGCCACCTGCGCGACGCTGGCGCTCCGGAGCCGGGAGAACTCGTGATAGAGCGCCGACCACTCGCGGTCGCAATCCTTGCGGGCCTGCGCGACCGCGTCCTGGTCCCAGGCCTCGAGCTGGGGACTGTGGTCACTCTTCAGGATGATGTGGATCCGCCCCGAGAAGCCGCGCCGCTCGCACTCGATCAGGTGACCGAGCACCTCCTTCGCGCACCACTCCCCCGGGGCCGGGTGGAATCCCAGCACCGGGGCGGGCAAGGCGGACAGCTCCGCGTGGATCATCGCGCCCGCGGAGTGCAGCAGCGCGGCGACGGCTTGCGGCTTCAGAGGCTCGGGGGTCATCGCGGTGGAAATGTCGGAATGTAAGACCTGACCCCGTCCTAGTCGCGGATGACCAGCTCGGCGACCGGGACGCCGGCCCGGAAGCGGCGGACCAGGTCGTCGGGCTCGTACTCGACGCCGATCGGGTTCCGGTCGAAGGCGGGCGAGTGCATCCAGGCCTGTCCTTCCTCCGCGGTGGCGAAGTTGTCGATCTGCAGCTCCACCCGGTTGCCGTCGGGGTCGACGTAGTACATGGACGTGGTCGGCCCGTGGTTGATGGAGCGGAAGGGGCGGATGCCCCGGGCGGCGAGCCGCTCGTAGTTGTCGAGCAGCTCGCCCATCGAGCCGAAGGTGAAGGCCACGTGGTGCAGGCCGGGCTGGTCGGTGGTCCGGTAGCGGAGGTCGCCGCCCGCCAGGTCGCGGGGAGCCAGCGGGCCGAAGTCCACGAAGGCCACCCTGTGGTGCTCGTCGTCGTAGGTCACGAAGGACAGGTGCGGGTTCTCGTAGATCACGTGCCCGCCCAGCACCGTGCAGTACCAGTCCCGCATCTCGGGCAGGCGGTTGGTCTGGAACACCAGGTGCGCGAGCTTGGTCGGCGGCATGTCGCTCTCCCTACTGCAGCGGCGAGAACGCAGACGGCATCACGATCTTGGTCTCCTGGGCGAGCAGCTCGTCTCCGCCGCCCGGCGGCGGCCAGACGCCGGCCTTGCGCCCCTGCTCCCGCACCTGCAGCCGCTGGTCCATGGTCTTGTAGGCCCAGATGTGGATGAAGCGGTTCGCGCCGCCGAACTCCACCCCGCCGGCCGTGACCAGAGGGGAAAGCTTGATGCGCGCCGGCAGCGCGGCTTCCCAGCGCTTCATGACCCCGGGCAGCGAGCCCGCGGCCAGGGTGTAGCGGCGGATCTCGAAGATCGGTCCGAGCGTGCCCGGGGTGATATCGGGGATGAACGGGAAGGGGTTCAGCACCTCGACGTTCTGGTCCACGATGAACTCGCGGATCTTGGGCGGCCAGTTCGCCTCCTTGGCCGCCTCGGCCCGGATGCGGGCGCGCTCGGCGAGATCCTTGTAGCCCCACACGTGGATGATCTCGTTGAGCGGGCCCACCTCGGTGTGCCAGAAGGCGGCGAGCGGCGAGTACTTCTTCCGGTACTCGTAGGCCTCCGCGTAGCGCTTCTCGACCTCGCCCAGGCTCCTGGGCTTGAGCGTGTAGGTGCGGAACTCGTAGATCATGACCGCCCTCCTTTGGGGGACCGCGTGACCGTCGCCGGCATCGTCCTCGGCACGCGGGAAGTCTGCCCCCCAAAACCGAAGACGTCAAGGCGGAGCCGGTGCTAGGGTGTGGCCGGTCATGGCGCGCGTGGCGGCGCGGTTCGGCATCGTCTTCCTCCCGGAGACGCTCACCGGCTGGGGCGATCTCTGCCGCGAGGCGGAGGAGACCGGCTTCGAGTGGCTGGGCGTGGCCGACTCGCAGTCGGTCTTCCGCGAGCTCTACGTCGCGCTGACCCTGGCCGCGCTCCACACCCGCCGGGTGCGCCTGGGGCCGCTCGTCACCAACCCGCTCACGCGGCACCTCGTGGTCACCGCGAGCGCGATCGCCAGCGTGGACGAGCTCTCCGGCGGGCGGGCGGTGCTGGGCCTGGGCTCGGGCGACAGCGCGATCTACACGGTGGGCGCGCCGCCCGCCACCCTCGCCGGGCTCGAGGACTCGGTCACGACCCTCCGTCGGCTCACCGCCGGGGAGACAGTCGAGCGCGCGGGTCGCCCGTGGCGCGTGCACCGCGCGACCCGCCGGGTGCCGATCTACCTCGCGGCGGAGGGGCCACGCACCCTCGAGCTGGCCGGCCGGGTGGCCGACGGGGTGATCGTCGGGCTCGGGCTCACCCCGGAGGTGGTACGCCTGTCGCTCGCCGCCATCGAGCGCGGGGCGCGCGCGACCGGGCGCACCCTCGACGACGTCGACGTGTGGTGGTTCGCCAAGACCAGCCTGGCCGACCGGCGCGAGCAGGCGATCGAGCCCATCAAGATGGCGCTGGCCGCGAGCGCCAATCACGCCTTCCGGTTCACGCTCGAGGGCAAGGGCGTGCCGCCCGATCTCCACGAAAAGATCCGCGCGCTGCAGCGCGAGTACAATTCCCACCACCACGAGATCCCGGGGGCGGCCAACGCGAGCCTGCCCGACCGCTGGGGCCTCACCGACTTCCTGGTCGATCGCTTCGCGATCGCGGGCACGCCGGCCGACTGCCGGGCGCAGGTGGAGCGCGCGATGGCCGCGGGGGCGCGCCAGTTCCTGATCACCGGCTTCGTGCCCGACCCGCGTGCCTTCATGCGCCGCTTCGCCCGGGAGGTCGCGGACCGCGTCACCGTGTGATAGGCTCCCCCGCGTCGCTCCGATCGGGTTGCGCCGTGTCGTGCACCGCGTCGTCTCACACGGAGGCCCCATGGCCACGCGCAGGGCGTTACTCGCCGAGACCGCGGGTGCCGTCGCCGGGCTCGCCTTCGTCGGCTGTGGCCTGCTGAAGGCGCGCCCCGCCGCGGCGCAGACCGCCCGCCGGCAGGTCACGGTGGCGGGCAAGCGCGTCAAGACCATCGACGTGCACGCGCACTGCGCGGTGCCCGAGGCGATGGCCCTCATGAGCCCGCCCGCGCCCCCGCCCGGCCTCCTCCCGCAGCTGCTCATGGGCACCCCGCAGGCGCGGCTCGCCGCGATGGACACCCAGGGCATCGACATGCAGGCGCTCAGCATCAACCCGTACTGGTACCGGGCGGAGCGAGACGTCGCGACCCGGATCTGCCAGATCCAGAACGAGAAGCTCGCCGAGATCTGCGCGGCCGCCCCGGACCGCTTCGTGGCCTTCGCCACCGTGGCGCTCCAGCATCCCGATCTCGCCGCGGCCCAGCTCGAGGAGGGCGTGAAGAAGTACAACCTGCGCGGGGCCGCCATCGGGGGTAGCGTCAACGGCGCGGAGCTCTCCGATCCGAGGTTCCATCCGTTCTGGGCCAAGGCCGAGCAGCTCGGGGTGCTGGTGTTCATCCACCCGCAGGGCACCGCGGAGCTGAACGCGACCACCCGCTTCAAGGGCAACGGCGGGCTCGACAACGTGATCGGCAACCCGCTCGAGACGACCCTCGCGCTGTCGCACCTCATCTTCGAGGGCACCCTCGATCGGTTCCCGGGGCTCAAGATCTGCGCCGCCCACGGCGGGGGGTTCCTCCCCTCCTACGCGGGCCGCTCCGACGCCGGCTGCGTGACGGTCCCGGCCCGGTGCGGGGTCGCGCTCAGGAAGAAACCCTCCGAGTACCTCCGCCAGATGTACTACGACACGATCGTCTTCACGCCGGAGGCCCTGCGGCACCTCGCGGCCGAGACCGGCAGCGGCCAGCTCGTCATGGGCACCGACTATCCTTATCCCTGGACGAGCACGTCGGTGAACCACATCCTCGACACCCCCGGCTTCAGCGACGCCGAGCGCGCGGCGATGCTGGGCGACACCGCGGGGAAGCTGCTCCGGATCTGATCCTCGCCGCGTTCCGCGTCAAGAGCTTCCGGTACCAGTGGCCGGCGGATCTCCTGACCTCGTGGTCCTTCGAGATGGAGACCATCATCCTGGGCTGGTACGTGATGGTCCACACCGGCTCGGTGCTGCTGCTCACCGCCTTCGGCTCGCTGCAGTTCCTGGGTACGCTCGCCGCGCCCATGTTCGGGGTGATGGGCGACCGGGTGGGCGCCCGCCTCATGCTGTGCACCATGCGCGCGATCTACGCGACGCTCGCCGCGCTGCTGATGCTGCTGGCCTTCACCGACGTGCTCGGGCCGGGGTGGGTGTTCCTGGTGGCGGGGCTCAACGGGATCTTCCGCCCCAACGACCTGGTGATGCGGAACTCGCTCATCGGCGAGACCATCCCGCCCGGCGAGCTCATGGGCGCGGTCGGCATGTCGCGCGCCACCATGGACTCGGCGCGGGTCGGCGGCGCGCTCGCGGGCGCCGGGCTCTCCACCTTCCTCGGGCTTCCCGCGACCTACCTGTTCGTCACCTTCTTCTACCTCGCGGGCCTCGCCCTCACCCTCGGCGTGGCCCGGCGGCCGCCGGTGGCGGACCCGGGCGCCGCCGCCCGCGGAGGCAGCGCCGGCCGGCCCGCCCGGGCTCGCGCGGCGGCCGCTTCGCGCTCGCGCTGGGGCGAGCTCAGGGACGGGCTCACCCACGTGCTGACCACGCCCCGACTGCTGGCCCCGATGTGGCTCGCGTTCCTGATCAACCTGACCGCCTACCCCGCGTCGAGCGGCCTCCTGCCCTACGTGGCCCGCACCGTCTACCACGTGGACGCCACCGGGCTCGGCTGGCTCGTCGCCAGCTTCGCGCTGGGCGGGCTCCTCGCCTCGGTCACCATGGTGACCACCGGCGGGTGGCGCCGGCCGGAGCGCGCCACCCTCGTCTACACCGCGGTGTGGTACGCGCTGCTGCTGGGCTTCGGCCACCTCCGGAGCGTGG
>DATFAJ010000329.1:0-4097 GCA_035254745.1 Candidatus Methylomirabilota bacterium
CCATGGCTCCGGCCACGCGCTACTGGGAAGATGTGAAGGAAGGGGACACGCTGCCGGAAGTGAAGGTGGAGAAGCTGACGCGGACCGACTTCGTGCGGTACGCCGGCGCGTCCGGGGACTTCAACCCGATCCACCACGATCAGACGTTCGCCGAGGCGTCGGGCAATCCGACCGTGTTTGCCATGGGCATGCTCAACGCGGGCATCCTGAGCCGCGTGGTCACCGGGTTCGCGGGCCGGCCCAACGTGCGGCGCTACAAGGTGCGCTTCTCGACGCGGGCCTGGCCGGGCGACGACGTGGTGTGCCGGGGCAAGGTCACGCGCAAGCTCGAGCAGGGGGGCGAGAAGCTGGTGGAGGGCGAGCTCCTGGCCGTCAACCAGAAGGGCGAGACCCTCATCAGCGGCACCTTCGTCGCGGCGCTGCCGTCGCGGGGCTGAGGCACCCCATGAAGCTCGGGCTCTCGATCGGGTACTCCGGCGCTCACCTCGACCTGCCGGTGGCGCGCGTGCAGCTCGCGGAGCGGCTGGGCTACGACTCGGTGTGGACGGCGGAGGCGTACGGGTCGGACGCCCTGACGCCGCTGGCCTACCTGGCGGCGGTGACGAAGCGCATCCGCCTCGGCACCGGCATCATGCAGCTGGCCGCGCGCACCCCCGCGGCCGCCGCGATGGCCGTCGGCACCATCGATGCGCTCGCCGGCGGCGGGCGCGTCATCGCGGGCCTCGGCGTGTCGGGCCCGCAGATCGTGGAGGGCTGGTACGGGCAGCCCTGGGGCAAGCCCTACTGGCGGCTCCGGGACTATGTAGGCATCATGCGGAAGATCTTCGCCCGCAAGGCCCCCGTGCAGCACGAGGGCCGCGAGATCTCGCTGCCCTACACGGGCCCGGGATCGGCCGGGCTGGCCAAGCCCCTGACGTCGATCCTGCACATGCGCCCGGACATCCCGATCTGGCTGGGAACGGGCGGAGAGTCCACCGTGAAGCTCACCGCCGAGATCGCGGACGGCTGGCTGCCGCTGGGCTTCACGCCCGCGCGCATGAAGGCCTTCCGGCCCTGGCTGGACGAGGGGCTCCGCCGCGCCGGCGGCGGCAAGACGCTGCGCGATCTCGAGATCCAGCCGCGTGCCTTCGTGGTGCTGACCGACGACGTGCGGGCGGGGCTGCAGACCCTCAAGCCGCGCGTGGCGCTCTACGTGGGCGGCATGGGCCACCGCGACAAGAACTTCCACACCCAGGCGATGACCGCGAACGGCTACGGGGCGGCGGCCGAGCGCATCCAGGAGCTCTACCTGGCCGGCCGCAAGGCGGAGGCGGTCGCCGCGGTGCCCGACGACTTCATCGACGAGGGCGCGCTGGTGGGCCCGCGGGACCGGATCCGCGAGCGCTTCCGGGCGTGGGCCGACAGCGGCGCGACCGGCCTCACCGTGGCCACCCAGCAGGACGAGGCCATCGAGCTCATGGCCGACCTGGCCGGGTGCCGATGAGGGCGCCGGCCGGGACGTAGCCGGTTGACGCGAGACCTCGGGGCCCAGGAGCGGCTCGACGCCGCCTTCGCCCGCGAGGAGCGGCGGGGCCTGATGGTGGCGGCCGCCGCGCGCTCGGCGGCGGTGGTGTTCATCCTCGGCTGGCTGGCGGTGGCGAGCCCCGAGCGAGGCCTGGCCTACGCCTGGGTCCTCGGCTCCGCGGCCTTCTTCCTCGTGACCGGACTCGCGCAGCTCTGGCTCTACCGTCGAGGCCGGGCGCTGCGGCTGGCCGCCTACCTGCTGATCCTCGTGGACTCGCTCGCGCTGGCCGCGGTCCTCTTGCTGCCGAACCCGTACCTCGTCCCGCCGGTGCCGCCGGCGATTCCGTTGCGCTACGCCACGTTCATGTACTTCTTCGTGATGCTCATGCAGGCCGCCTTCTCGTTCCGGCCCCGGCTGCTGCTGTGGACCGGACTCTGCGGGGCCGGCGCCTGGACGGCCGGCTTTCTCTGGATCCTCACCCGGCCCGAGACCATCACCGATCCGCCCGCCGGGGCCAGCCGCGCCGCGATGCGGGCCGCCTACTTCGACCCGAACTACGTCTCGGTCCTCAAGTACCAGAACGAGGTCATCGTGTTCCTGCTCGTGAGCGCCGGGCTCGCGCTGCTGGTCCGGCGCTCGCGCGCGCTGGTGGCCGAGCGGGCCAGCGCGGAGCGCGCCCGTGGCAACCTCGCCCGCTACTTCTCGCCCAAGGTGGTGGACACGCTGGCCGAGCGAGACGAGCCCCTGGGCCGCGTGCGTCGGCAGGCGGTCGGCGTGCTCTTCGCCGACCTGGTCGGCTTCACCACCATGGCCGAGGAGATGACCCCGGAGGAGGTCATGACGCTGCTGCGGGACTTCCACGGCCGCATGGAGGAGGAAGTCTTCCGCCACGGCGGCTGCCTGGAGAAGTTCATCGGCGACGCGCTGCTGGCCACCTTCGGCGTTCCCGACACCGGCCGTCGGGACGCGACCGACGCCCTGGCCTGCGCGCGCGGCATGCTGGCGGCCCTCGCGGCCTGGAACCTCGAGCGCGAGGCGGCCGGGCTCCGGCCCCTGCAGATCGGGCTGGGCCTGCACTACGGCCCGGTGGTGGCGGGCGACATCGGCAGCCGCCGCAGCATGGCCTTCGCGACGGTGGGCGACACCACCAACGTCACCAGCCGGCTCCAGTCCCTCACGCGCGACCTGCGGGTCCGCATCGTGGCCAGCGGCGCGCTGGTGGCCGCCGTCGAGCGCGAGGCCGCCGATCCCGCGCTCCTGCGGGGGCTGACCGCGCGCGGGCCCACCGCGCTGCGGGGGCGCGACACGCCGATCGAGCTGTGGGCGGAGTGACCGCGCGACATGGCCCAGAACGCCACCATCTTCAAGGTCACGCTCGAGATCGCGGACGTCGACCGCGCCTACTACCACGACCACGCCCTGACGATCGCGCGGCACCCGTCGGAGACCGACGAGCGCATGATGGTGCGCCTCCTGGCCTTCGCCCGGCACGCGGACGCGGCGCTCGCCTTCGGCCGAGGCCTGGGGACCGACGACGAGCCCGATCTCTGGCGGAAGGACCTGACCGGCGCCATCGATGTCTGGATCGACGTGGGGCAGCCGGACGAGCGACGGATCCGCCGAGCCGCCGGCCGCGCCGGGGCGGTCGTCGTCTACAGCTACGGTGGGCGGAGCGCCGGCCTCTGGTGGGAGGAGGCCGGCGCGCGGCTCGATCGGGTCACCAACCTGACGGTCGTCAATCTGCCCTCGGCGGCGACCCAGGCGCTGGCCGGGCTGGCGCGGCGGACCATGCGACTGCAGTGCACGATGCAGGACGGGCAGATCTGGGTGGCGGACTCGGAGCAGAGCGTGGCGATCGAGCCCGAGGTCCTGAAGCCTCCGCGTCGATGAGAATGGGGCGTCGGCTGCTATACTGGCCGCACGTTTCGCCTCCGGCCATGCTCGCGCCCGCCGCCGCCCGGAGGGGCCGACCGATCCGCCAGGGAGGTCACGCACGCCTCGAGTCAGCGTCGGCATGCCGGTCTACAACGGGGAGCGCTTCGTCGGTCAGGCCCTGGACTCGCTGGTGGCCCAGAGCTTCACGGACCTCGAGATCGTCATCTCCGACAACGCATCCGACGACGGCACCGCGGCGATCTGCGCGGAGTACGCGCGACGTGACGCCCGCATCCGATACGTCAGGAGCGCGCGCAACGTCGGGCTGGCCAGGAACTTCCAGCGGGTGGTGGCGCTCTCGACCGGCCACTACTTCAAGCTCGCCAACGCGGACGACCTGTGTGGCCCGGATCTGGTCGCGCGATGTGTCGAGGTGCTGGATCGAGACCCCGAGGTAGTGCTGTGCTACGGCAAGACCACATTGATCGACGGCGAGGGGCGGACCTTGCGTCCGTACGAGGACCGGCTCGGACTGGTCTCCCCGAGCGTGACCGAGCGGTTCCGCCAGGTCCTGGACCGGGTGGGTCTAATCAACGTGCTTCAAGGCGTGATGCGCACCGAGGCCTTGCGGCAGACCGCGCTCATCGAGGGCTACCTCGGAGCCGACATGGTGCTGGTCGTCGAGCTCGCGCTCCACGGTCGATTCCACGAGCTGCCC
>DATFAJ010000330.1:0-6016 GCA_035254745.1 Candidatus Methylomirabilota bacterium
GGCGTGACGCGTACCGGCACGAAAGGAGAATACCCATGTTGTTGATCGTGGCGATCGTCCTGGCCGTCCTGTGGGCGTTCGGGTGGTTTGCGTTTCACGTGGCGAGCGGCCTGATTCACCTGCTCCTGCTGGTGGCCGTCATCTCGCTCATCATTCACTTCATTCGCGGGGGCGCGGCGAGAGCCTAGCCTGACCGGAGGACCGCTATGGAAGACCAGGACCAGATGACGGGCTCGACTGTGCAGGCCGGATTCGAGCGCGCCGGGTCGATCGTGAAGGATGTGGCGGACAAGGCCCGCGATACGGTGGCGGGCTACCGCGAGGGCGGCTTCGGCCAGGTCTCCGACGAGGTTCTGGAGTACGCGCGGCGCCAGCCGGTGACCGCTCTGCTCATCGCCACCGGCGTCGGGCTGCTGGTCGGGATGCTTCTGCGCCCCGGCCGAGAGTAGGGGCGGAAAGGGCGCCCCCCGACGGCCGGCCGCGCGCCTAGTACACCATGTACGGCTCGGTCGAAGACCTCACCTTCACGAAGTACTCCTTGAAGCGGCCGAGGTCGTCCTCGGAGACGAGGTCGGAGGCCATCACGCAGAGCAGGCTCTGCTGGCGCCACATGATCAGGCTGAAGCCGTTCTCCCGCCGCACCACCGGCTTCCAGCGATCGATCTGCACGCGCCCGCGCTCCGGCAGGGCCACGGTGCCGCCCGGCACGATCACGTAGGTGATCGTGTGGCCCTCGGTATCCTGATAGGTGAGCTCGATGCCGCGGCGGCCCTCGAGGTAGGTCGGCTTTGCGTTGACGAGCCGGATGTCGTCGTCGCCGGTGAACACCCAGTTGAGCGCCACGCCGCTCTCCTCCATCGCCCGGGGCAGGGCGGCGGGCACCACGTCGGTGCGCGACTCGCCCCAGAAGATGTTGCGGGCGTGCTCGGCGAGCACCGCACGGACGACCATCTGGGCGGGGTCGATGCCGGGCGCCGAGGGCAGGCTCGGAGCGATCCACAGGAGCATGACCAGGGCGGTGGCCACCGCGGTCGCGGCCGGCGCGCCCCAGAGCATCCACCACGGCTCGCGCGCCGCACGCGGCTCGAGCGCCTCGCGGACCGCCGCGCGCAGCATGGCCGGGGCCGGGTGGCGCGTCAGCCGCTCGCGCAGCAGCCGGCCGACCCCGCCGTCGTCCTCCTGTCCTTCCGTCAAGTCGGTGGTCATCGCTCTCGTCTACTGGTAGTCCTTCAGGAACCCGCGCAGCCGCTCCTTCGCACGGAAGATGCGGGACTTCACGGTGCCGACGGGGCAATCCATGATGCGCGCCACGTCCTCCAGCGCCAGCCCCTCGACCTCGGCCAGCAGGAGCGGCGTCTTGAACTCCTCGGGCAGCCTGCTCAGCGCCCGGTCCAGATCCATGTGGGCCCCGGCGCTCTCGGTGTCCCGGTTGGGCGCATCGTGAAACATGGGCGCCTCGCTTTCCGGGACCCCGTCCTCCGAGATGGCCGATTCCCGCTCCCGGAGGCGGTAAAACGTCAAGAACGTGTTTCTCAGTATTTGGAACAACCAGGCGCGCAGGTGGGTTCCCGGCTGGAACCGGTGAGAGAACCGCATCGCCCGGACGTAGGTCTCCTGGACCAGGTCCTCGGCCTCGGAGCCGTTCCGGGTCAGGTAGACGGCCAGATTGTGCAGGGCGTCCAGGTGCTGGAGGGCCTGCTGCCGGAACTCGTCGTCAGCCACTTGACGCTAGTCTTCGAACCAGCGGGCGGGCAGGTCCGACACCAGCACCTCGTGCTCGTCCTCCAGCGCCTCCAGCAGCTCGCGGATGGTCTGGTAGAGCACCGGATGCTCCAGGTCGGGGGCCAGGTCGGCCAGGGGGCGCAGCACGAACCGGCGCTCGTGCATGAGCAGGTGCGGGATGTGCAGGTGCTCGGGCCCGCTGATGACCCGATCGTCGTAGAGGAGGATGTCGATGTCGAGCGGGCGGGGCTCGTAGCGCTGGGCCTCCGGGGTCCCCGCGGTGCGCACCCGCCCCAGGGCGTGCTCCACTTCCTGCAGGCGGGCCAGCAGGGCCGCGGGCGGCAGGTCCGTCTCGATGGCCACCGCGCAGTTGAAGAACCAGCCGGAGTCGTCGGCCTTCCGGCCCGGCTCGCCCTCCCAGGGCTCGGTGCGGTAGAGCGGCGAGGCGTCGAGGAACCGCAGGTCGCTCATGGCGCGGAGCTGGCCGACCGCCCGGCGGAGGCACTCCAGCCGGTCACCCAGGTTCGACCCCACGGACAGGAAGACGCGCGCCATGGTCTCTACCGTCGCCGGCGGGTCAGCTCCACGCCGGGAATGCCCTGCAGCCCTTCCATCGGGGGGGTGAGCTTGCGCACCCGGACCCGGACCTCGTCGCAGGCGAACTCCGCGAGCAGCATCTGCGCGAGGCGTCCGGCCAGCCGCTCCAGCAGGTTCACGCGCTCCTTCGTCGAGACCTCCACGATGCGCGCCGCGATCACGCCGTAGTCGAGCGTAGCGCGGAGATCGTCCGACGCGGCGGCGGGAGCCAGATCCAGCATCAGCTCCGCGTCGACCGCGAACCAGGCGCCCACCGTCTGCTGCGCCCGGGTGACGCCGTGATGGCCGTAGAAGCGGACGTCTTCGAGGAAGATCTTATCAGAGGTCAGAGCTTGAGCCCCCGGAGGCGGTCCATGGCCTCCTGCAGGCGCTTGGCGTCGATCGTGAGCGCGATCCGGTAGAAGCCCTCCCCGGAGGGGCCGAAGCCGACCCCGGGAGTGATCACGCATCCCACCTCGTTCAGCATGCGCGCGGCGAAGGCCCGGGAGTCGAGCCCGCCCGGCACCGGGGCCCAGACGAAGAAGGCGGCCTTGGGGACGTCGACCTCCCAGCCTAGGCGCTTGAGGCCGGCCACCACCACGTCGCGGCGCTCCTGGTAGGTGCGGCGGTACTGCTCGGACAGGTCCTGGGGCCCGGTCAGGGCCGCGATGCCCGCCTCCTGCACCGCCTGGAACACGCCCGAATCCACGTTGGTCTTGATCTTCCCCAGCCCGGCGAGCGCGCCCGCGTTGCCGCAGCAGAAGCCGAGGCGCCAGCCGGTCATCGAGTAGGTCTTGGAGAGCGAGTGGAACTCGACCCCCACCTCCATCGCCCCCGGCGTCTCCAGGAAGGAGGGCGGGCGATAGTCGTCGAAGCGCAGCTCCGAGTACATCGCGTCGTGGCAGACGACCAGCCGGTGGCGCCGCGCGAACTCGACCACGCGCGCGAAGAACTCCCGGGACGCGACCGCCGCGGTCGGGTTGTTCGGGTAGTTGAGATACATGAGCTTGGCCCGGCGGGCCACGTCGGGCGGGATCGCGTCCAGGTCCGGCAGGAACCCGTTGGCGCGACGGAGCGGCATGAAGTGCACGTCGCCGCCCGCGAACCAGGTGCCCGCCGCGTAGACCGGGTAGCCCGGGTCCGGCACCAGCACCACGTCGCCCGGGTTCACGAAGGCGAGCGGCATGTGCGCGGTGCCTTCCTTCGACCCGATGAGCGTGAGCACCTCGGTCTCGGGGCTCAGGGTGACTCCGAAGCGGCCCCGGTACCAGTTCGCGACCGCGGTCCGGAAGCTCAGCAGGCCCTCGTAGTCCGGGTAGCGGTGGTTCGCGGGCGTCTCGGCCGCGCGCTTGAGGGCCTCGATGATGTGGGGCGGGGTGGGCAGGTCCGGGTCCCCGATGCCCATGTCGATGAGGTCGACGCCGCGGCTGCGGGCCTCGCGCTTGTTCTTGTCGATCTCCGCGAACAGGTACGGGGGCAGCTTGGCCAGACGGTCGGCCAGGGGGATCGGCGAAGGCGATGGGCTCACGCGTGGCTCTCCTAGATCTTGATGACGGGGTTCTTCAGGCTGCCGATGGACTCGATGCGCACCTCGACCTTGTCACCGGGCCGCAGCGGTCCGGTGCCCCCGGGGGTGCCGGTGGCGATGACGTCGCCCGGGAGCAGGGTCATCACCGCGGAGATGCGCGCGACGAGGTCCTCGACCGGGTAGATGAGGTGCTTGGTGTTGGAAGCCTGGCGGCGCTCGCCGTTGACGTAGGTCTCGAGGTCGACGCCGTTGGGATCGATATCGGTCGCGATGCACGGCCCCACCGGGCAGAAGCTGTCGAAGGCCTTGGCCCGGCTGGGCTGGCCGTCGCGGGTGTGCAGGTCGCGGGCGGTGACGTCGTTGAGGCAGGTGTAGCCGAGCACGAATTCGCGCGCCCGCTCCGCGGTCACCAGGTGGCACCGCTTCTTCATCACCACCGCGAGCTCCCCCTCGTAGTCCACCCGCCGCGACTGGGGCGGGTAGACGATGGGGTCGTCCGGCCCGCACAGCGACGAGAGCGGCTTGAAGAAGATGGGCGGCTCGGTCGGCACCTGCACGTTCATCTCGTCGGCGTGATCGCGGTAGTTGAGCCCCACCGCCACGATCTTGGAGGGCACCACCGGGGCGAGCAGGACCGCCTGGCTCAGCAGGTACTTCTTCCGGGCCTTCTTGAACGTCCCGTAGGGCGTCCCCGCGTACTCCAGGATGTGGGTGCCCTCGAGCACCCCGTAGCGCGTCTTGCCGCCGGCCCGGAAGCGGACGATCCTCATGCGAGCCCGAGCACGTCCTGCATCGAATAGAGGCCGGGGCGCGCGGTCGCGATGAAGCGGGCCCCCCGCAGCGCGCCGCGCGCGAAGTTGTCCCGGCTGTGGGCGCGATGGGTCAGCTCGAGCCGCTCGCCCAGCGAGGCGAAGGACACGGTGTGCTCGCCCACCACGTCGCCGGACCGCAGGGCGGCCATGCCGATCTCCTTGCGGGTCCGCTCGGCCAGCCGGTCGTGCCGGTCGTAGACCGCGGCGGTGGCGAGATCGCGCCCGAGCGCCTGGGCCACCACCTCGGCCATGCGCAGCGCGGTGCCGCTCGGCGCGTCCTTCTTGAACCGGTGGTGGGTCTCGACGATCTCCACGTCGTAGTCGTCGCCGAGCATCCGGGCCATGTCGGCCAGGACCTTGAAGGCGACGTTGACCGCCACGCTCATGTTCGGGGACACGAGCAGGGGCGCGCCGCGGCCGATGCCGGCGAGCTCCTCGCGCTGGGCGGCGGTGAACCCGGTGGTGCCGATGACCGCGCGGCCGCCGTGGCGCCCCACCAGGCGCGCGTGGGCGAGGCTCGCCTCGGGCACCGAGAACTCGATGAGGATGCGGTCCCGGCCGAGGGCCGCCTCCACGTCCGCCGCGATCGGGATGCCGAGCCGGCCGACGCCGGCCGACTCGCCCGCGTCACGACCGAGCGCGGGATGCCCGGGGGCCTCGAGCGCGGCGACCAGGCGCAGCTCCGTCTCCTGCTGGAGCAGCGCCACGAGACGGCTTCCCATCCGGCCGGCCGCGCCGGCGACGACCACATCCGCCATGGAGAACGACGATCAGCCCTTGACGAGGCCGAGCGAGGCCAGGACCGCCTTGAGGCGAGGCCGGTGGGCCTCGGACAGGCGGCACATGGGGAGCCGGAACTCGGCCTCCGCCAGCTTGCCCATCATGGCCAGGGCCTCCTTGACCGGGATCGGATTGGTCTCGAGGAACATCGCCCGCGAGAGCGGGAAGAGCCTAAGGTGCAGCTCACGCGCCTGCTTCCAGTCGCCCGCGAGCGCGGCGTGGGTCATCTCGGCGGTCTCGCGCGGCACCAGGTTGGCGATGACCGAGATGACGCCGCGCCCGCCCACCGACATGAGCGGCAGCGTGATGTTGTCGTCGCCGGACAGCACCGAGAAGTCCGGGCCGCAGGCCAGGATGACCTGGGTCATCTGGTCGAGCGAGCCCGAGGCCTCCTTGACGCCGACGATGTTGGGGCAGTCCTTGGCCAGACGCGCCAGGGTGTCCGTCTCCACGTTCACGGCCGTGCGGCTCGCGATGTTGTAGACGAGGATCGGGATATCCACCGCCTCCGCCACGGCGCGGAAGTGCCGGTAGAGCCCGTCCTGGGTCGGCCGGTTGTAGTACGGGTTCACGACGAGCGCGCCCGTGGCGCCCGCCC